>CAXMSH010000021.1:0-10069 GCA_964195875.1 Thermodesulfovibrionia bacterium | reverse complement strand
AGTGTTCTCATCTTTAAGTTATTTTCCATGCAATAAAATGATTCGCTTCACTCAACGAGTGCACAAAGATTTGTACAGTCTGGCACATGCCAGAGAAAAAGATACTACATACTTTTTTCTTTTTAGTACAAATATGTTCCTCTGTAACCTCCCCCACCGCTTTGCTTCGCAAACCGAAGCAGTGGGGGCCTACTTCTGGCTGTGGTGAATCGCCTGCTTACTAAGACCAGTTCTTCCTCTTAAAATGAGACAGAATATTAAGCCCGTCTCTATATTTTGCAACGGTTCTGCGGGTAATATTTATAGACTTATTATCAAGGATTTCCACTATCTTCCTGTCACTATATGGCTTTTCAGGGTCCTCATTGGCGATAATCTTCTTTATAATGTCCTTGACAATAGTAGAGGATATATTCCCGTTTGAAGAAGATACCATATTACTGAAGAAAAACCTGTAGCTGAGCAGACCCTGAGGGCACTGAATATATTTATTTGATGTAACCCTGCTTATCGTGCTTTCATGCATCTCCAGGTCTCCGGCAACTTCTCTCAGGTTAAGGGGTTTAAGATACTCAAACCCCTTCCTGAAGAAATCATCCTGGAATTTCAATATGCTCTCGGTGACTTTATATATAGTCTTGCTCCTGTGGTCAAGGCTCTTTAGCAGCCAAATGGCGGAACGAAGTTTTTCCTCAAGAAAATCTTTCTCTTCTGAATTAAGGTCCTTTTTTTTCCCGAGCAGTTTTCTGTAATAGTTTGACAGCCTGACCCTTGGGATTCCTTCGTCATTCAACAGGATGACAAATTCACCGTCAACCTCCTCCACATAAACATCCGGGGCAATATGAACGGCCTCTTCATTTAAATAACTCCTCCCCGGTCTTGGTTCAAGCCCCTTGATAATATTAACGGCACTTAATATATCATCAGCAGACACCTTGAACATTATGGCAAGCTCTTTCAACTTCTTCCGCTCCAGCAGGGAAAACCCGTCCTTGAGGATATTCTCCATAAGTGTTCCCTCAAGGTTAAGAGGTTTAAGCTGAAGCAGGAGGCACTCCCTGAGGTCCCTGGCGCCTACACCGGGAGGATCAAAATCACGAATAATGGAGAGGGCTTCCTCAACGTCCCTGCTATCAAACTTTTCAAGATCCGTGATCTCCTCAATGGGAGTATGGAGATAGCCGTCTTCATTAAGGTTGTTAATAAGCATCTCCGCAATACGACAGTTTTTTTCTGACGCATGAGAAAGCCTTAACTGCCATAGCAGATGCTCATACAGGCTGGGACTTCTTGTATTACGTTCAAAAGGAGAAAACAGATCCGTGCCGTCATTAAAATAACCAAGGTCCCTGCCGTCACTTCCTCTTTCTTCAAAGTAATTATCAGAAGTAAAACCGAAAATCTTCTCAAGCGGTTCCTCCATATCATCTGCCTGGACCGGAAGCGCCTCTTCCTCGGAGAATAGCCCTTCAGGAGCACTCTTCTCATCGGTTTCACTCTCGACAATTTCTTCAAGCATAGGGTTCTCCATAAGTTCCTGTGTAATGTTCTGGGACAGTTCAATTAAAGGCATTTGAAGCAGTTTGATAGACTGCTGAAGCTGGGGCGTCAGTATTAATTTCTGAAAGAGCTTAAGTTCAAGTTTTTGTTCCTGTGCCATTATAAGCTGAACTCCTCACCCAGATAACTCTTCTTTACCATGATGTTTGAAACAAGGTCTTCAGGTATGCCGTGTGCCAGAATCCGGCCATCGCTTATTATATATGCCCTGTCCGTGATTGAAAGTGTATCACGAACATTATGATCCGTTATAATCAGTCCAATGCCCTTCTCTTTCAGATTCTTAAAGGTATTTTTCAGTTCAATAACTGCCAGTGGGTCAATGCCCGCAAACGGTTCATCAAGAAGAATAAAGAGAGGGTCAAGAGCCAATGCCCGTGCTATTTCAACCCTGCGGCACTCTCCGCCAGACAGTTGATATCCCGGTCTTTCGGAGAACTCTTCAAGGTTGAATTCCTCAAGGATATTCCTCAGTTTCAGGTCCTTCTCATCTCCTTTTTTATCTGTCATCTCAAGAACAGCCATTATGTTGTCTCTAACGCTCAGTTTTCTGAATATAGAAGTCTCCTGAGGCAGATACCCTATTCCCTTTCTTGCCCTCTTATACATGGGAAGTTTATTCAGACTTTCACCGTCAAGGTATATTACGCCGTCATCAGACGCAACCAGACCAAGGATCATATGGAAAGTAGTGGTCTTGCCGGCTCCGTTCGGGCCCAGAAGACCTACCACCTCCCCGGAGTAAATATTCAAACTGATATCTGTAACAATAATCTTTCCATTATAGCTTTTTTTTAGTTCCGTTACTTCAAGAGTATGCATTATTTTTCTGTTTTGATATTCTTCAAAATCACCCTGCTGCCTTCCACAACCGCACGGTCATCATTTAAAAAGTATGTTATTCTGGTTCCGATAATTACATTTTCACCTTCAGCAACCTTTGGAGCACCTGTAAATACAATCTTCTCTTCTTCACTAATGTATTTTGCTTCATCAGAGAATATCGCCTTTCCCTCGTTATGCACTCTGACATTGCCAATTGCATTAACTTCAATGACCTTCTTCTCTGTACTGCTGTATGTTACCTTCATACTATCCGAATATATTGTTAATTGATCAATTTTCGCTACAACAGACCCTTCAAATAAGGCACTGTCTGTATGGCTATCAACCACAAGAGATACAGAAGTTATGACTACTTCTCTGCTCTCAGCATCTTCAGGAGAAGCGGAGGCAACTGTAGTAAGGGCTAAGATTAATACAACCAGGGAAACCTTAAAGATAAAAAGTGCCTTTGACATTATCGAGAATTTTAATCTTCTTTTCTTTTATTTTCGCGGAAAGTCCTTTGCCTTCAATAAGAAAATTTTTTCCTTTGAACTTAACTATGTCGTCAGTTGTTACAAGCCCTGACTTACTGCTCCATGTCAATGAATCCGTAGTAAATTTCCCCTCACTCGTACTCATCTCAACAGGTCTGTCGAAAACAAAGATTTCTTTCTCAACATCATATATTCCACTGCTACCCGTAAGATATATTTTAGGCTCATTAAATATACTCAATTCAAGTGAAGTGATAACAACCTTATCGTCTTCTCTGGAGAAGACCGCGTTTTCTGCCATAAGTTCCCAACCGACGCTTCCTTCTTCTGTGCGGGTTATGTGCAACCCGCGCATTGTGGACGTCTTATATAGCGGTCGTATACTTATATTTTCGTCTTTATATCCATTAATCAGAAGTATGCCGAGAGCCAATATAACAGAAAAAAACAGGAACAATTTACCTTTCATCTAATATTAGTCTATCACACAGCTTACGCCTTGTAAAGAATTTGGCACGTTAAATGCTTATGACAAAATAATATACATACAAGGTTTATATACAAGGTTGACTAGAAAGCAGATGAAATGTTAATTTAAACAGATTTATTTGCCCTTATGTACCTAAATATTAAAAGAAACGTTTAATTTTAGCCTGCTTTCCATTTCTTTAATTTATGTAAATATAAACACAGCTACGGATTTTACTATGGTAAAGACCGCCACTTTCGCAAGAGGTATACATCCGGATGACGCAAAGGGATTAACCTCTGACAAGCCGATAGAGACCGCGCATGTACCCAAGAGGGTAGTAATCCCTCTAAGTCAGCATATCGGCGCGCCCGCAAAGCCCGAGGTTGCGATAGGGGATACAGTCAGGAAGAACCAGGTTATCGCTTCTCCCCCCGGTTTTGTTTCCGCTCCGGTACATGCATCGATTTCAGGAAAAGTTATAGCGCTGAGCAACTTCCTTCACCCTTCGGGCAGGATGATTCTTTCCGTTGTAATTGAAAGCGACGGGAGCGATGAAAGCATCCCTCTGAATGATAATCCTGATTATACGGACCTCAGCGCGGATGAGATCAAGAACGCGATAAGAGATGCCGGTATTGTGGGGCTGGGTGGTGCGGCCTTTCCCACCAATGTAAAGCTTTCCCCTCCAAAAGAAAAACCGATAGATACCGTTATACTTAACGGGGCCGAATGCGAACCATACCTCACCGCGGACCACAGACTTATGGTCGAAAAACCTTTTGAGATAGTGAAAGGACTGCAGCTGATCATGAAGACTGTCGGCGTAAAGAAAGGGTATATCGGTATAGAGAGCAACAAGCCTGAAGCGATCAGTGCTATGGAGAAAGCAGCAGCTGATACATCGGATATAGTTGTAAGCCCTTTAACCGTCAAGTACCCCCAGGGAGCTGAGAAGATGCTTATCAAGGCTATTACTGGCAGGGAGGTGCCCGGCAAGGGTGGGCTTCCGATGGATGTGGGTGCTGTTGTCCAGAATGTAGGAACATCGCTTGTTATTTACGATGCCGTTAGATACGGCCAGCCTCTTATAGAAAGAGTCGTAACTGTCACGGGTAAAGGGGTGAAAGAGCCTAAAAACCTCTCCGCACGCATCGGGACACTTATAACGGAACTCATAGAAGAGTGCGGGGGCCTTACCGACAATGCGGCCAAGGTTATAGCGGGCGGACCGATGATGGGGTTTGCCCAGTGGAGCCTTGATGTGCCTGTTGTAAAGGGGATGTCAGGCATCCTGGTCCAGACTGAAGAGGAGATACCCACTGAAGAATACTGCGCGTGCATCAGGTGCGGACGCTGTATAGATATCTGCCCGATGGGCCTTAACCCTTCAATGCTGAGCATACTGTCTGAAAAAGGCCACTATGAAGAGGCAAAAGATTACAACCTGTTTGACTGTTTTGAGTGCGGTTCCTGCGCATTCGTCTGCCCTTCAAGGCGGCCGATAGTGCAGTTCGTCAGGCTTGCAAAATCACAGACTAAACCATGATAGGGCGCTTTTGCCATATTACAGTATTCAGGAGAACTGATGGCCGGTGATGTAAAGAGAGAACAATTCACGGTGTCCGTAAGCCCTCACGTAAGGGACGAAGAGACCGTAAGCCGTATTATGTGGTGGGTAAATATCTCTCTAATGCCAGCACTTATTCTGTCGTTCTATTACTTCGGCCCCCGGGCGATGTACGTTACGGCTCTCTGTATTGTTACTTCCGTTCTTTCTGAGCATATATATCAAAAAGCTCTGGGACAGAAGAGTACGATAGCTGACGGGAGCGCTTTCCTGACGGGTATGCTTCTCGCTATGAACCTTCCGCCCAGTGTCCCCTTTTATATACCTGTTGTCGGTTCTTTTATAGCGATAATCATTACAAAAATGCTTTTTGGCGGTTTAGGATATAATATTTTCAACCCGGCGCTTATCGGCAGAGCATTTCTCCTGATCTCATTTCCCAAGGCCATGACCATATGGACAACGCCGGCAACCGCCTTTGCCTGGCTCGATGCAAAGACAACCGCAACCCCTCTTGGCATTCTGAAAGAGGAGGGCATGGGCAAACTCATCGAGGCGTTTGGAAGTAAGGGAGACCTCTACACGAACCTTCTTACCGGCAACACAGCGGGATCGATCGGAGAGACATCCGCTGTTCTTCTCCTTTTCGGCGGAGCAGTTCTCCTCCTTAAAAGGTATATAACATGGCACATACCCTTTTCTTTCATGGCAACGGTCGCCGTTCTCGCGTGGGCCTTTGGCGGGGAAACATTATTCACAGGAGATCCGGTTATTCACCTTCTGAGCGGCGGACTCATCCTTGGGGCCTTCTTCATGGCTACTGACTACGTTACATGCCCCACAATCAGGAAAGGCCAGATAATATTTGGTATAGGATGTGGAGCCATAACCATGCTTATAAGACTTAAAGGCGGCTTCCCTGAGGGGGTAATGTTCGCGATCCTGTTAATGAACTGCTTTGCCCCGATTATTGACAGGAGCGTTAAGCCGGACCTCTTCGGGGCCGTTAAGGAAAAAAGATCATGACCGTAAAAGAGATGGCAAAGATTACTTTTAACCTTGTCGTAATATACCTTGTCGGAGGACTTATCCTTGCCGTGATTTATGGAATAACATCCCCTATAAAGTTTCAGAAGGAGAAAGCTGAGTTGGAAGCTGCTCTTTTGACCATGATGCCCGAGGCTGAAAATATTGAGGAACTCGGCGAATGGGAACCCCATCACAAGCACGCTAAATACTATGTTGGTCAAAAATGTGCTGAAGTCCGGGTGAATATAGTTACAGACACCAAAACCGGAGAGGAAAAAGAAGAAAAAGAGTGCATCGGTCCGGAGGATATCGGATATATTGTTGACGGTTAGGGCAAAGGATATTCGAGCTATATACATGTTCTCTCAGCAGTTGATAAAAATTTCGTATTAAAAAAGATAAAGATCCAGGGACACGGAGAGACCCCGGGATTGGGAGACGAGATAGAAAAAGATTATTTCCTGAATCAGTTCAAAGGGAAGAGCGCGGATAAACTCGTTGTAATTAAAGGAGAAACCGAAGACAAGATACAGGCGATCACAGGCGCGACCATCTCAAGCCGTGCCGTAGCAGAGGACGGCGTGAGAAAAGGATTAGAGATGCTTGAAGAAAAACTTTCCAAAGGGGTGGGGAAATGAGCACCAAACCTAAAAGCAACTGGGAATTATTAAAGAACGGCATGTTCGGAGAGAACACCATATTCCGTATGGCGATAAGCCTGTGCCCTTCCATCGCAGTTACAAACAGCCTTAAGAACGGCGTTGCCCTCGGCATAGCCGTCATATTCGTTCAGACCATGGTCAATATTACTGTCTCCCTCATAAGGAGCTTTATTCACCCGAAGATAAGGATTCCTATATTTATGCTTATTATAGCGGGTTATGTAACCATAATAGACATGTTAATGTCCACATATTTTAGAGAAATATACGCGCAGATAGGTCTTTATATACAGATTATTGTCGCGTTTGCTTCCATCTTCGCAAGGGCCGAGGTCTTTGCAAGCAAGAACAGATTCATTCCGTCTTTATTTGACGGTTTAGGTATGGGTATCGGCTTTCTGCTGGCTATGATCGTAATAAGCTTCTTCAGGGAACTCCTGGGAAAAGGCGAACTGTTTGGATTTACCATAGTTGCCGGGAAACCTCTGCTTATCATGATTCTGCCTGCAGGGGGTTTTCTGGCAGTCGGTCTTCTTATGGGGTTCTTCAACTGGATTGACATGAAATATTATGGGGGCAAAGGTGCTTCCGGTGTTTAACATCAGGTAATGCCAAATATAAAGGATTAAACCACAGAGGTCTCAGAGGAACATATTGATTCTGAAAATAAAAAGATCTGTTTTGTCTTTTTCTCTGTGCACTCCTGCCTGCCGGCAGGCGTTGAGTGAAACGAATCATTTTATTGTATGGGAAAGAACTTAAACATGAGAACACAGAGGGGAGTAAATAACATTCTTCTTAACTTTTTGATCTTAAATATTTTCTCTGTGTACTCTGTGGTTAAGTCAGGAGAAGAGTAATGGATTTCGGCAAGCTTTTTGAGCTGGTAGTAGCCGCATCACTGATAAATAACTTTGTATTTACAAGGTTTCTTGGTCTCTGCATATTCTTTGGTGTCTCCAGAAAGATGGAGACCGCTGTCGGAATGAGCATGACATTCACCGCGGTGATGGTCGTCAGCGCTGCCCTTAGCTGGATCGTCTTCACCAGTGTTATGATAGAGAACTCACTGTATCCGGGTTCACCGGACCTGACCTTTCTTAAGATCATAATATTCATCGGTATAGTAGCCGCATTCGTACAGTCGGCAGACACTATAATGAAGAAGGTAAGCCCCACTCTTTATTATAAACTGGGCGTCTACCTGGCCCTTATCACCACTAACTGCATTATATTGGCCGTTCCATTAATAAACGCCGGAGAAGGTTATACATTCCTTGAGAGCATGGCCTTCGGTCTCGGTTCAGGTCTCGGATTTGCGCTTGCCATGATAATAATGGCAAGCATACGTGAAAAACTGGAGCTGGCAAATGTCCCTGCTCCATTCAAGGGACTTCCTATATCGTTTATTATTGCCGGACTTATCGCCCTTGCGTTCACAGGATTTTCGGGGTTGATAACACTATAAATTAAAAATAAAAAATCAAATATAAAAAATGCTGATTGTTTTTAATAATTACATTAATTTTTACTTTTGATCTTTAATTTTTGATTTTTTGGAAATTACTATGTTCGACATACAAATCACAAAAATAATTACAGACATTCTTCATATCATCCAGGTGTTTGATATTAATCAGATACCGCTTCCCCTTATAGGGGTCGGAGCGGGTGTCGAGGCCAAGGAATATGTAGACATTAAGGGCACCCTTATATTTGCAGCCGTTTTCCTCATTGGCATCAGCGCGATATTCGGTCTGGGCCTGGCATTTGCCGCAAAGAAGTTTTCGGTAAAAGAAGACCCCAGGGTTGATGAGGTATCTGAGCACTTGGCGCATGCCCACTGCGGCGCCTGCGGTTATGCCGGCTGCCGGCAGTACGCGGAGGCGGTTGTTATGAATCCGGACGTTGCCCCAAATTTATGTACCCCGGGAGGGTCAGCCTCAGCGGAGGCTGTCGCAAAGATCTGCGGTAAGGTGATGGAAGAGACAGAACCAAAGATCGCCAGGGTGCTCTGTCAGGGTGATCGTTCCCGGTCTGCACGCAGATTTAAATATGAAGGAATAATGGACTGTAAGGCGGCGATACTCGCAAGCGGCGGCGATAAGGCCTGCATATACGGCTGTCTCGGTTACGGTACCTGCTTCAGGGCCTGCCCGTTCAGCGCGATATCAATGAGCAATGACAGCCTGCCGATGATAGACCCTGCGAAGTGTACGGCCTGCGGGATCTGTGCGCAGGCATGCCCCACAAAAGTTATTGAAATACTGCCCATGGTAAAAGAGGTGCTTGTTAGGTGTCATTCAAAGGATAAAGGCGCCGCTTCAAAGAAGAACTGCCAGACAGCCTGTATATCATGCGGTATCTGTGTCAAAGTCTGCCCCTATAATGCCGCTACGGTAGATAATAACCTGGCAACGATTAACATCGATAAATGCAGGGTATGCGGCCTCTGCGCTGCGAAATGCCCTACAAACGCTATCATGGATTATATCCCTCGCAGGTCAAATGCTACCATTACGGAGAAATGCATAGGCTGTCATAAATGTGCCAAGATTTGCCCGGTAAATGCTCCCTCCGGCGAGTTGAAGAAACGTCATGCCGTCGATGAAGAAAAGTGTATCGGATGCGGTATCTGCACCTCCAACTGCCCAGTCCTGGCGATCACAGGGACAATAAATTATCCTGAAGTGGCAGAGGCATTCAAGGCAAAAAAGGCTGCAATGGCAAAGGCTAAAGCCGAAGCCGCAAAAGCAAAAGAGCAGACAACCAGCGCCTGACAGACGGTCTTTTGCTCCTTAAAACTCCCTCTTCAGTATAGTAATTCCGCTACACACAAATTAATTGACTCCTTCCTGTTATCAACGACCCTAAATCCTGCTATAATATAAAGGTTGTAAACAGTAATCAATATAGCTATACGTTAATTGCAAAAGCCAAATATCGAGATAAAATACAAAAGATTGGAACTCATAAATGAAAGATATTAAGCAATATATAAAAGAAATGGCAGACTCAGGAATTTTTGAGGCTATTGGAGATGGTGTAAGTATTCAAGATACTAATTTTAAGGTTTTATACCAAAACAAGGTGCATATTGATCTTGTAGGTGGACATATAGGAGAGTATTGTTATGAAGCGTATGAAAAACGAAGCAACGTTTGTAAGGATTGTCCAGTGGCTAAATCTTTTAAAGACGGAAAAATTCACAAAGCTGAAAGGACTGCACCTACAGATAAAGGAACATTATACGTTGACATTACTGCATCATCTTTAAAGGATTCTACTGGAAAAATTATAGCTGGCATAGAGCTTGCGAGGGACATTACCGAACGCAAGAAGACTGATGAAAAGATAAATAGCCTGGCAAAGTTTCCTTCTGAGAATCCCAATCCTATTTTGAGAATAAATAGCCAAAATGAAGTTATCTATATGAACGAATCCGTTAAAATTC
>CAXMSH010000020.1:0-10294 GCA_964195875.1 Thermodesulfovibrionia bacterium | reverse complement strand
AAGGGGAGACCCCGAAAAGGCTCTTTCAGGACACAATAGCGGTAATGCCGAATGTTGACTATGAGAGTTACCTTGTTGATAAAGATTCGCCCGCAAACAATACATCAATCAGGGAACTTGACATCCAGAAGAGAACCGGGGGGCTGGTGATAGCCGTGAAACGTGGAGATAAAACAATACACGGCCTTCTAGCCGATATGGTCTTTAAAGAGGGTGATATTGTATTTATTATAGGGGATAAGGAATCACTGAAAAATGCCGGCAAGCTTTTCCTGAAATAATTTTTCTTATTTACTTCAGCATAGTTAACAGCTCTTCATAAGAAATAACTTTAACTCCCAACTCCTCTGCTTTATTAAGTTTTGAGCCAGGATTTTCACCCGCAATAAGATAGTCAGTACTCCTGGATACCGTACCGATGGCACGGCCTCCCCTGCTTTCAATAATCTCCTGCACCTCCCTTCTAGAACGCGGGAGAGTACCGGTTATTACAAATGTATTATTATGAAGAGGAAGTCCTTTCTTCTCAATATTAGAATAATCAGGATTTAATACCTTCAGGCCGTATAACCTGAGTCTGTCAAGAGTACGGATGTTTTCAGGATCACTGAAAAATCTGGATATTGAACCCGCGATCTTTTCCCCTATCTGCTTAATTTCAACTATCGTCTGCCGCTCGACATGATATAAATCTTCAAGACTTTTAAAGTTCCTTGCAAGAAGCCTTGCGGCAGACTCCCCTACATGAATAATACCAAGAGAATAAAGGAACCGGGCAAGGGTCGTCTGCCTGCTCCTGTTTACGGCATCAACCATCTTCATTGCTGATTTCTCAGCGAACCCGGGAAGTTTAATGAGGTCCTCCCTGCGGAGACCGTAAATATCGGTAAAATTCCTTATCAGCCCCTCTGAATACAGGAGTTCTACATTCTTCTCACCAAGTCCCTCAATATCCATAGCAGCTCTTGAGGCATAGTGCCTTAACCTCTCCTTGATCTGTGCCGGGCAGTTCAGACCGACACACCGGTAAGCCACTTCCCCCTCTTCCCTTAGCACACTTGAAAAACATACGGGGCATTTCTGAGGAGGCGGCAACTCAACCTCATCACCAGTACGTTTTGATTTCAGAACAGAAACTATACGTGGGATAACATCACCGGCCCGCTCAACCTCAACTGTATCGCCGATACGAATATCTTTTCTCCTTATCTCATCCCAGTTATGAAGTGTTGAGCGTGCTACTGTGACTCCCCCGATGCTTACAGGTTCAAGATGGGCGATAGGGGTTATTGTGCCGAGCCTGCCGACACTCGGCTCAATATTAAGTATCCTGGTAATACCCCTGTGGGCCTTGAATTTATAAGCGATCGCCCAGCGCGGCTCCCTTGTCTTAACTCCAAGAGCCTTCTGAATGTCGAACTCATCCACCTTGACAACAGCACCGTCAGCCTCGAACGGGAAACCCGATCTCTGTTCCTCTATATTCCTGATAACTTCCATAACCCTGTCTATACCCTTTACGGGTTCAACCATCAAAGGCACAGGAAAATGAGCGTTCTCAAGCCAGCTGATAAAATCCAGGTGCCTCTTAAATTCAAGGCCTTTAATCGCGCCTAAGCCGTAACATGCAAGCTGAAGCCTTCTTGAAGCGGTGACAGAGGAGTCAAGCAGTCTGACAGAACCCGCCGCTGCGTTTCTGGGGTTGGCAAAGATTGACTCACCGCTTCTCTCCCTCTCCTTATTCAGTTTTGTAAACTCTACAATGGACATATATATCTCTCCACGTATATCGATCACCTCCGGGATCAAACTGCCTTCAATCTTAAGAGGCAGAGATTTTAAAGTCCTTATATTCAGGGTTACATCTTCTCCTTCATAGCCGTCACCCCTTGTAGAAGCCTTATAGAAAATACCGTGTCTATATGTTAGTTCAACCGCGAGTCCATCATATTTAGGCTCAACAGTATAATCTATCTCATCTTCTGATCCCAGGAATCTCTTAACCCTGCGGTCAAACTCCCGCATCTCATTCTCAGAAAACGCATTATCCAAAGAAAGCATCGGCTCGGAATGCTTAACCCTTTGAAATTTATCCAATGGCGGAGCCCCGACACGCCTGGTAGGAGAATCCGGGAGAAGAAGGCCATAACGTCCTTCAAGCTCCTTTAGACGCCTGTAAAGACGGTCATATTCCTCATCAGTAATCTCAGGAGAGTCAAGCACATAATACAGGTAAGAGTGTTGGTTAAGCTCCCTGACAAGCCTCTCTATCTCCTGTCCTGTTTTATCCGGAATACTTCCCATGACCCTCCACGAAATCAATAAGAAACCTCAAAGCTGAAAGTGAGGCTTCTTCCTTATTATCCATCCTGCCGGATGACATGACCTGCTCACGCACGGAGGTTTTGCCCTCCAGACTAACAGCCGTGTAAACCAGTCCCTTCTCTTTTCCTTCAAGGACGCCAGGACCCAGATTGCCTGTGGTTGAGAGTGAATAATCGGTCTTTAAAAGCAGGCGTATCCTTTCAGCCATCTCCTTCGCCGTCTCTTCGCTGACCACGCCGTATCTGCTCATAAAAGATGAGGAAATTCCCAGTATGACCCTCTTTGCTTCTTCTGAATAAGCTACAACGCCAGATTTAAAAAAATCGCTTGATCCAGGAAGGCACGTAAGATAATGACTGATAAGTCCGCCGGTGCAGGACTCTGCAACAGATAGAGTCAATCCATTTGACCTGAATAAATCATGAACCTTTTTGACCGTTTTCAAAACCTCAGGCTCCATAAGATATGATTGTACCATTTGAGATCATGCGTATCAAATAGAAAAGATTAAAGTATTCGAGAGGTAGAGTATTTGATATTTGATCTCCTGCTTCATTGGTTTAGCAAGTTGATGCGATTGATTTTCTATGGAATTATCATTTATCATATAAAGAGTTGTTATAATATTTTCTGTTATATAAGACAGAAACAAGGGGGTAATGTACTATGAACATATCTGATACTGCAGCGAAAAAGGGTAAACAGATACTCGATGAAGAAGGCAAACCTAACGGAGGACTCAGGGTTTACATGGCTGGTGGAGGCTGCTGCGGCCCTTCATTCGGCATGGATATTAACGAAGAACCTATGGACGGTGACGAAGTTATCGAGAAGGACGGGCTAAAGGTCTTTATAGATAAGGCGGCAACAGAAAAGCTCAAAGACATGGAGATAGACTTTGTTGTTGAAGGAGAAAACCAGGGTTTTGTTATAAAGAACCCCAATCCTTCTTCATGCGGTCCGGGATGCGGCAGCAGCACCTGCGGATACGCAACTCATTCTTACAGTAATACAGAAATATCAGGCGGCGTTTAAAAGACTCAACGCCGCCTGATATTTTTTCCTAACTTCTCTTAATAGACTCGTCTATAAACTCGTTTATTTTAGCTTTTGAATATGGATCAAGCCCCAAAAAAAGCATACCGTAAAAAATTTTACCCGGAGCTTTTTTGTCTACCCTGACAATCTTTCCGTTTAAGGTTCTGAGAAACCTGCCGATAAAAAAAGAACACTTCACCCTGTCCCCTTCTTCAAGAACCTCATCAGTCTCAAACAGCATTCCGGTGCTGCTGATGTCCAGTGAATTTGAAAAGAATTGTTTATTCCTCTTCTCTCCCTGAACAGCAGCAGTCAGGAGAGCCCTGTGACTTCCCCTGCTTGATAAATCTAAAAACTTCGCAATCTCGTGAAACAGCAAGTCAAAATCAACGGGTTTAATTATATTGGCATTTGCCTTGCAGGCATAAGCCCTTGAAATGGCAGTTTTCTCGTTATCACATATTGTTATTATTGATACATTATTTAAGGAATCTTCTGCCCTTATCTTCTTTAGCACGTTACAGATTTCATCTGGATCCGTTCCAGCTAAATCGAAATCTGTAGTTATCAGATTAACATTCTCCAGCCTGTAAATATTTAATATTTCATCTGCCGATGATGCAGTAAATATTTCAATGTCTTTCCTTGACATTATAGGACTACCTGCTTCTTTAACAATTTTAAGATTGTCTGTAATGAGAAACTTATTCATATCGTTCTATAAACACCCTTACATTACGCCCCTTTTTTATTATAGAGCAAGGCTTTTCAGAATAAAATTGTATATCCACTAAATCAAAATATTATTTTAGGAATATTTAGACAGATACATCTTTTTATATTCCTTCTGTACTAAATTGTCAACAAAAACCCACATGAAGTTTAATATTGTATCTTTAAAGTCATGCGGATTGAATATTATTGATAATCGATAGTGTCTTGAATAAACCGGAAATAATGCCGTAGAGAAATGAATGAACTACCCCGCAGCAGAGCTGCGAGGTATCAAAAAAACAAAGATGTCATTCCGGCATTCCTTAAGCCGGAATCCATGCCCTTATAATAAGGCTCTGGATTCCCGCTCAAAAGACTGCGGGCATCACAGACAAATGAGCAGATCATTGACCCCGAAGCAGAGCTTCGAAAAATTCGCTTGATTATAGGTCACCTGCAATCAGATATATCTTACCAATTATTGTACAGGAGATGGTTTTCAAAAATACATATCAACACATATAGCCCCTCACCAATATGTCAACAAATAAATTATTATTGAGAGTACATCTGTCCGAATCAGGTTTTCCTGGACAGAACATGGAAGAATTAAAATGAGAACTAAAAGATTACTGTTTTGTAAATTGTCATACCTTACTTGCCTGTCCCGAGAATATCGGGGAACCGGAATCTAGTATTTTCATTATGTCTTTTCATTATTTTTGCGAATCGATGTATCCTGAATCAAGTTCAGGATTACAATTGTAACGCAGTCTGTCCACGGGAATGACAGATAAAGGAGTTGATCATTAACTCAGCAGCAGAGATTTGAGGAATTCTATTGATTTAATTACAAAACGGATTCAAGTAAAATCTATGTAGGCTATACCGTCCTAGAGGACATTAAGTCCTATTGGTTAATAGGCCATTATGTCCTTTGTCGCCATTCAATAAGACCATTAATAGCTATAAATCATTGTAATTATTGAATAATTATTTCTGGCACACCGTTTGCATTATATTTGTTGAATAATAAAGAAAGGGGGGTTAGAGATGACTAACACATATCTTAAAAGGTATCTGGATCCTTGGGAGGAATTGAGCCACATTAACCGTGCATTTAACTTTAGAGCATCGGAATGCAGACGTGAATACCCTGCTGTGAATGTTTGGCTGAATGGTGATACCACTCTTGTTACCGCTGAGGTTCCCGGAGTGAAACGTGAGGATTTGGATATAGCTGTATCTGGAGATACTGTTACACTGAAAGGCAGACGTCCAAAAGAAGAGCTGAGTGATATTGATACTTACCACAGACACGAACTCAGAGAGGGAACGTTCAGTAAATCAATCAAACTCCCGTTCAATATTGATGCCGATAACGTTAACGCCGTATATAAGAAAGGCGTTCTTAGTGTATTCTTACCACGATTAGAGTCAGAGAAGCCCAGAAATATCAAAATCAATTCTTAAAAAGGAGGTGAATGCTATGACAGTTGAGAAGAAAGAGATGAAAAAGAAAGAAGTTGAGATCGAAAAGGGTATTGACCGAATAAGCTCAGCAATGGTCTTTACGCCTGCCGTTGATATTATTGAGCACACAAACGATATAGTTCTGATCGCCGATATGCCGGGAGTGGACGAAAAGTCGGTTGACCTTACCCTTGAGAAGAACCTGCTCACAATTCATGGACATGTTGAGATTGAAACTTCTGATAAATTTAAACTATTAATTTCAGAATACGGTTTGGGAGACTACGAACGTACCTTCAAACTGTCCGATGAGATTGACAGAGATAAGATTCATGCATCGGTTAAGGACGGTGTCTTGAAACTGGTTCTGCCAAAGGCTGAAAAGGCAAAAGCAAAGAAAATCCCTGTAACGGGTCAGGCCTGAAATAGTGAAGCTCTTCGCCTACAAGGCGGGGCATCAATAAATTGACTTCTCAATATATATAATCCCCCCTTTTCCAAAGGGGGAAAATATGAAATGAATACTTTTCATCCCCGTTTACAAAACGGGGTATTCAAGTTTATTTCTTCATAAATTCCCACCTTTTTGCAGTTAATCAATTATTATATATCCATGTCAGGAGAAGCCAATAAATGGAAATTCGCCGTTGACAGGGGCGGGACGTTTACGGATGTCATTGGGATTGATCCAAACGGAATATTTCACTCCCTAAAACTCCTTTCAGATTCCCCCGGATATAAAGACGCGTCGATAGAGGGTATCAGGAGGATACTTAGGCTGAACCCTGAAAACCCCCTTCCTGAAGAGATAATCAAAGGCATAAGATTTGGTACAACCGTAGCAACAAACGCGCTTCTTGAAAGAAAGGGATGCAGGGTGGCACTGCTTGTGACAAAAGGCTTTTCGGACCTCCTTCAGATCGGCTATCAGAACAGGCCGGATATCTTCAGTCAATGTATAGACAAACCCTCTCCGCTATACTCCGCTGTGATAGAGGTAGGCGAAAGGCTGGACAGCAATGGCAATGTAGTAAAGGAAGTTGATAAATACAGACTTCGGGATGATATCATGAAGCTCAGGTATCAGGGATTTGACGCAATCGCTGTTGTCCTGATGCACTCATGGATCAACCCCTCTCATGAACTCCTGTGTAATGACCTTCTGAAGGAGAACGGGTTTAAAAATATATTTCTATCTCATAGAGCGGTAAACCTCATAAAGATAGTGAGTCGCGGGCAGAGCACGCTTGTTGACGCGTATCTCAGCAAGGCGCTTGCGGAGTATATTAATGGGATAACAAATTGTGCAGGCAGAATTCCTGTCGAACACATGCAGAGCGACGGCAGACTCAGCCAGCCTCTCTCTTTCACCGGGAAAAACGCTATTCTTTCCGGTCCTGCAGGCGGAGTCATAGCTGTAGCCGGTATAGCTGATAAGATAGGTTGCGGTGTTTTAGGATTTGATATGGGGGGAACATCTACAGATGTATCGAGGTTTGACGGAGATCTGGAAAGGGTATTTGAGCAGGTTATAGGAGGAATACCCCTTCAGTCAGATACGCTGAACGTCATTACCGTTGCCTCGGGAGGAGGATCCATATTAAATTTTGAAGACCGTAAGATGACCGTAGGTCCTCTTTCCGCGGGAGCCGATCCCGGTCCAGCCTCATACGGAATTGGAGGGCCGCTAACTGTTACAGATGCAAACCTTATTACCGGAAGAATAATTCCAGATTATTTTCCAACTACGTTTGGGAAAGACGGTAAATCCCCTCTTGACACAGGTATTGTAAAAGATAAGTTCAGTCTTCTTACAGATGAAATTAATAATTCGATCAGCACCTCATACACCCTTCAGGACGTTGCTTCAGGTTTTCTCAGGGTTGCAAACGAAAAAATGGCTACAGCTATAAAAGAGATCTCCGTCTCAAAGGGATTTGATACCAGGGACTATTCCCTTGTATCTTTTGGAGGAGCGGGAGGACAGCATGCCTGCTCCATCGCGTCCCTTCTTGATATAGACAGGATCATTATACACCCCTTAAGCAGTCTGATGTCAGCATACGGGATTGGACTTTCCAGCCCCTCAGGAAAATCTTCAAGGACATTGCTGAAAACGTACAACAGAAAAACTCATGATAAGCTGCAGGATGTATTTAAAGAGATGGAAAAAGAGCTTGTCAAAAAAAGAGTCTGTGAGGAGACGCGCTGTATTACAAAACATGAAATAGATATCAGGCCTGAAGGTGCCGACAGCTATCTGACGCTAAATTATACTGATTATAACGAAACATTAACTAACTTCAAAGAGCAATACAAAAGGCTTTTCGGCTTCGCCCCTGACAATAAACTCCTGGAGGTAGTAAACCTGAGAGTTGAAGTTATTGAGATTGAGGAGTTTTTCACTTTATACAGGGAGAAGTCCAGTTCTGACTCCGAAATGCTCGAGCCTGTATCATATGAAAATATATATTTTGAGGGCCGCTCAATAAAGGCCCCGGTCTATCTAAGGGAAAATCTGCCAACCCTTGCAATGATAAAAGGCCCTGCAATTATCATTGACAGTAACTCCACAGTAGTTATAGAACCGGGCTTTAACGCGGAAAAAGACGAAAGCGGACTTATAGTAATTACAAGGCTTAAAAAACATTCTAAATTTTCAGTTACATCAGTAAGGCCTGACCCTGTACTGCTGGAGGTCTTCAACAGCCTCTTTAAAGGTATCGCTTCAGAAATGGGTATTACTCTTAAGAACACGGCATATTCAGTAAACATGAAAGAGCGGCTCGACTTTTCATGCGCGCTTTTTGATTCAGTCGGTAACCTTGTTGCAAACGCACCCCATATCCCTGTTCACCTCGGGGCCATGTCAGATACTGTTAAGTCTATCCTTGAAGAGAACAGGAAAACCATGAAACCCGGTGATATCTATCTCACAAACAATCCTTACAACGGGGGGTCACATCTCCCGGATATGACCACTATATGCCCGGTATTTTCAGACAGGGAGGAGCTTATCTTTATAACCGCTTCGCGCGGACATCATTCCGATATAGGGGGTATAACTCCGGGCTCAATGCCTCCTTATTCCACACATATAGATGAAGAAGGTGTATTAATAGATAATCTGCTTCTTGTAAGGGAAGGAGTATTCAGAGAAAGGGTCCTGACAGAGATGCTTTCGGGACACAGGTACCCCGTCAGAAACATTTCAGAACGCATCTCTGACCTGAAGGCGCAGATAGCCGCCTGCAATAAAGGTATGAAAGAGCTGCGTCATGTCATAGAAAGATATGGTCTGCAAACCGTTATGGAGTATATGAAGTTCATACAGGATAACTCGGAATATTCGGTAAAAAAAGCGCTTAACCGGTTTCTGAATAAGGACGGCTTCTTCAGCTCCACGTTTGAGGATCACCTGGACGACGGAACGTTAATAAAGGTCCTTGTAAAAATAGAAAGCGGCAAGAAACCGCCTGAGACATTAAAGGCTGTAATAGATTTCACAGGAACAGGGAAGCATCACACATCCGACAGCCTTAATGCCCCACTATCTGTTGTACGCTCAGCAGTCATCTATGTTTTAAGGTCACTGGTAGAAAGAGATATCCCGCTAAACAGTGGCTGTCTTAAGCCTGTGGATATAATCGTCCCAAAAGGCTCAATCCTCAACCCATCCTACCCTATGCCGGTCGCCTCTGGTAATGTAGAGACATCCCAGAGAATCGTTGATGTCCTGCTCGGGGCCTTTGGGATCGCAGCCGCATCACAGGGAACAATGAACAACCTTATTTTTGAAGTTAAGGGGGAAGCCCCTTATTATGAAACCATAGCTGGTGGTTCGGGAGCTGTAGAAGGATGTTCAGGCGCCTCGGGTGTTCAGGTCCATATGACAAACACAAGGATAACAGACCCGGAGATACTCGAACACAGGCATCCCGGTGTCAGGCTTGAGCGATTTACGCTCCGCAGGGGTTCAGGCGGCAGTGGAAAGTATCATGGGGGCGATGGGGTAATAAGGGAGATCAGGTTCCTAAAGCCTGCAACAGTCTCCATACTCTCGGAACGAAGAGTTTATCCGCCCTATGGCGTTAAAGGCGGCGAGCCGGGCAAAAAGGGGCGGAACCTATATAAGAAAATAGACGGCAAGACAGTTACTCTTGGACACCGCGAAGTTTTAAAGGTAGATAAAGATGAGTCCATAATAATAAAAACCCCCGGCGGAGGGGGATATGGAAAAGATAAATAATGTGTAAGTCTACTCGTCTCTATGCACTGTCTCAGGCGAGAAAGCCGGCGAACATACCGCGATATATTCAGCTCCATCTGGACCCGGGGTGCTATACTGTACCCATTCACCTCGATGGACAAGGATCGCTTCTCCCTCATTGACTTCAACTGTTTTATCCGCTGTCTTTACCCTGAGAGCCCCCCTCAAGACAAGAGTATACTCATCAAATTCAGGTGTCTGCCCGGGTTCTATCCAGCCTCCGGGACTCTTCATGCGGGCCACGCTCAAATCCTCTGTCTTTGAGTTAACTCGTCCAATGTACTCCTCTATCACCTTCGGCTTATTCCCTGCTGCTGAGACTATTGTTGGTTTTTTGATTAATATCGGCATGGAACCTCCTTTCTTATATAAATACACCTCCGGGGTGTAATTAATATTATTCCAGGCATAAATCTTTTATCCTGGCCAATTCCTTCTGATAATCCTTTCTTGAAGATACGAATTCTTTATACT
>CAXMSH010000019.1:0-10350 GCA_964195875.1 Thermodesulfovibrionia bacterium | reverse complement strand
AACAGGTGCGGAGGTAAAGGCCAGGCACATACTGGTCGATACAGAGGAGAAAGCGAATGATATCCTTAACAGCATAATTAAGGGCGAGAGTTTCGCTGAACTTGCCAAGACATTTTCAATGGATAAGGGCTCCGCGCAGAATGGTGGAGACCTCGGCTTCTTCAGCAGGGGCAGGATGATCCCTGAATTTGAAGAGACCGCGTTCTCCCTGAAGAAGGGAGAAGTGAGCAAGCCGGTCAAAACCACATATGGATATCACCTCATAGAGACAACAGATAAAAGAGAGGGCTCACAGATCCAGTTTGAGGAAGCTAAAGAGAATATAAAAAATCAGTTGCTTAAAGAGAAGCAGAAGGCCCTGTTTGAATCATACATTGAAACCCTGAAGAATAAGACTGATATTAAGACAGACGAGGAGAGACTCTCCAACATGAAACTCCCATGGGAGGCAGCAGAACAACAGTAGTAACTTATAATAAATCTAAGCAGCTTATAGTTTACATGCATTGAACACTAAAAGCCTTTACATTAAATTGTAAAGGCTTTTAGTTTCTTGTATAAGTCAGGATTTGAATTTACAGTATTTGTAAACGCAATTCGTAATTAGTATTAACCTGGCAAAACAACTATAAGAAAATAATTATTAGTAATCCCCCTGTATCCCCCTTCTTTGTTTTCACAAAGAAAACAGGGGGACAAGGGGAGATTATTTAATTGTTGCTTTTTTATTTAATTGTTTCAACAAAACATGTAAATACTTTTAGTGTTCAATGCAACTATCGTTGAGAAGCTCCTTGATCTTCCCTGAGACTTCTGACGCAGTGATCTTTTCAGTCTCCCCGGTCTTTCTCGATTTAAGTTCAACAAACCCTTCGTCAAGGACCCTCCTGCCCACGATAACCTGATAAGGGATTCCGATCAGATCGGCATCCTTAAATTTAACACCGGGTCTGGAATCCCTGTTGTCCAGAAGCACCTGCATGCCCCCACCGCCCAGTTCTTCATATAATGAATCCGACAGCTTAACAACATCCTGGTCATCCATATTAAGCGGAATAATCTCAACATCAAAAGGTGCGATACCAACCGGCCAGGCGATGCCGTTGGCGTCATTGTTCTGCTCAACCGCCGCCGCGGCGATACGCGCGGGGCCTATCCCGTAACTGCCCATTACAATCGGTACTTCTACGCTCTTCTCATCAAGATAAAAGGCCTTAAGAGGCATGGAATACTTTGTCCCGAGCTTAAAGATATTACCGATCTCTATAACATTTTCAATCCTTACATCCCCGCCGCATTCAGCGCACTTATCACCTTCCCCGGCTACGTGTATATCGTGCCACTCAGCCTCAAAATGAAGAGACGCCCTGATCCCCTCGGTATGATAACCTTCCCTGTTAGCCCCTGATATATAAACTCCTTCCTTGAGGGACAAATCGGATACCTTCCTTAAATCATTACCATGAGGGCCGATGAAGCCGGCATTGACTCCGAGTATCTCTTTTATCTCATCTTTCTCAGCGGCCCTGAAATCTCCAACAATCCTCTGGAGCTTCTTCTCATGAAGTGCCTGGTCGCCCCGGATAAGTGCAAGAAAAGGCCCGTCACTACCTATAAGGAGAAGACTCTTTATAAAGAACTGCGGGCTGATACGGAGAAAGCCTGTAACCTCCTCAACCGTCCTCTTCTCAGGAGTCGGGATATCTTTTAATTCCTTACCCTCTCCTACAGAGGATTCAGGCTGGCCGACCGGGTTTGACCTTGCAAGTTCTATATTGGCGGAATAACCGCATGTATCACAGAGGACGATAGTATCTTCACCTGCCGGGCTGGGGGCCATAAACTCGTGCGCGGTTGCCCCGCCCATCATCCCGGGATCGCTTTCAACCTGATAAAACCTCAGACCGCATCTCCTGAATATCCTGTGATACGCTTCAGCATGTTTTTTGTAGTTCTCTTCAAGCCCCTTCTCGTCCCTGTCGAAACTGTAGCTGTCCTTCATTATGAACTCACGGGTTCTCAGAATCCCGCTCTTGGGCCTCGCCTCATCCCTGAACTTTGTCTGTATCTGATACCAGACCTGCGGCAGTTCCCTGTATGAACGTATCTCCATCGAGGCAAGCCAGGCAATCACCTCTTCATGGGTCATTCCAAGACACATGTCCCTGTCGCCCCTGTCCCTGAGCCTGAACATCTCATCTCCTATCTCATCCCACCTGCCGGTCTTCTTCCATACATCTGCGGGATGGAGGGCCGGCATAACTATCTCCTGCGCCCCGATTGCGTTCATCTCCTCCCTGATAATACAGTTGATCCTCTCCAGGACCCTCAGAGCAAGAGGAAGGTATATGTAAAGACCCGACCCGAGCTGTCTCACATAGCCTGCACGCAGCATCAGTACATGACTCACCGCGTCTGCCTCCGCCGGAACCTCACGAAGCGTAGGGATAAATATTTCAGAAAACCTCATATTCAACTCCTTGATAATTTAATAGTATAGGAATTTCCATTTTCCTGACAGGATTAACCGGATACAGAAGATTTTTCTTCCTTTTTCTGACAGGATTAACAGGATTAACAAGATATAAAAGATTTTTCTTTCTTTTTCTGACAGGATTAACAGGATTTAGACAATATTCTTTTTCTTTCTTTTAATGTATCCTGAAGATCCTGTTAATCCTGTCTAATTATTGTTTTCTTTCTTTTATTTATCCTGAAGATCCTGTATATCCTGTCAAAAGGGAGGTGTTGTTTCATCCCTTCAGCGTCGGGCTTTCTTTAATCGCCGTAATACCGGCGACATTATCTTCCGCTTCCCAGGTGCCTGCTATAAAGGATTCCATCATACGATAGGCCTCGTCGTCAGGATACTGCACCGGTGGATGTTTGCATAAGTAAGATGACGGCGCGTGCAGTACTCCCCCTTCGTTACGGTCAATGGCAAGCTTGACGCAGCGTATAGAGTCAATCGCTACGCCCGCGGAATTTGGCGAATCTTCAACAGAGAGGCGAAGCTCAAGGTTCATGGGGACATCTCCGAACAACTTTCCCTCCATACGGATAAAACAGACCTTGTTATCCTTTTGCCACTGCACATAGTCGCTAGGTCCTATATGTATATTTTCAGCCTTCATCCTTTCTTTCATAACAGACTGGACAGCCTCTGTCTTGGACGTTTTTTTGGAGGATAGCCTGTCTCTGTCAAGCATATTCAGAAAATCGGTATTACCGCCTGTATTTAACTGGTAAGTCCTCTCCAGCTTAACACCTCTCTTTCTGAAGAGGTCAACCAGAGCCCTGTGCGTAATTGTAGCACCAAGCTGCGCCTTTATATCGTCTCCGATTATCGGGATATTCTTCTCTTTAAACCTTCCGGCCCACTCGGGGCTGCTGGCTATAAATACAGGAATGTTATTAATGAATGCCACTCCTGCTTCAAGGGCACACTCGACATAGAACTTTGTCCCTTCCTCAGAACCAACGGGCAGATAGTTGAGGAACATTTCAGCGCCTGATTCGACCAGGGCATTTACTATCTCCTCTTTTGTCGCTTCTCTCTCATCCGCCAACATGAAAGTATACTTATCTTCGTAAGCCGCCATATGCCCGCCAAACCCGTCGAGTGTCCTCCCCATCTTGACCTTTACCATGGTTTTAGGCAGGTCTTTACAAAACACTTTTGTGCAGTTCGGAAGTTCGAATATCGCATCAGAAACATACTTTCCAACTTTCCTCTTATCAATATCGAACGCGGCCACAACCTCTATATCAAAAGGCCTGTACCCGCCTATTTCCCAATGCATAAGTCCTATGGCATCATCGAAATTTTTCCCTTTATAATACTCAATGCCCTGAATCAGCGAACTTGCACAGTTACCAAGTCCGGCAATAGCTATTCTGATCTTTTCCATTTTAATCATCCCCTGTCAGCTTCTACAACCTGGCAATAATAGCATCTAAAGAAGCAGTCACGATAAAGATAACAGAAATATTGTTTATTTTCAATCAGTACATTATTTTTGTACTTATTTTCGGAAAATAATCCATGTATTTTGAGTTACTCCTTAATTAAGGTGATTAAATACAAAAGAATCATTTTGCAAGTGGTGAACTATTTATCATTTGTCATCTTCAATTTATCATTGTTTGATTATTGCAAGACACCATCAATAAAAACCATACACAACAAAGATATGGAATTCCTTAGTATTGTTATTATTAATGCAATACGAATCATTCCTGTATTGTAAATATGCAGGATTTTGTGTTATCTTTGTAAGTCTCATAAACATAAAAAAATCAACCACTTACAAACTGATTCTGCTAACTGAAACCGTACAGAATGGGATTGTACTACCAATAAATTTTAATAAATAAAAAGACCTGTATTTAGCATTATGAACCCAAAAGACCGGATAATCCTTGCACTTGATGTCCCTGATTACGATGAAGCCCTCAACATAATAAAGAGGTTCCGGGAAGAGGTTGAAATATTCAAAGTCGGCTCTGAACTCTTCACCTCCGCAGGGCCGAAAATAGTTGACAAGATTAACTCTTTTGGGAAAAAGGTCTTTCTCGACTTAAAGTTTCATGATATCCCTGCAACTGTGTCCAGAGCAGCATTAGCAGCATCGCGACTGGGTGTTTTCATGCTGAATATACACACCATGGGCGGTCATGAGATGATGAAGAGCACAGTCGACGCGATAGTCAGGTCAGCTCTGAGGGATAATACTGTGCGCCCCAGGATCCTGGGTGTCACCTTATTGACAAGTATCGATAAAGAGACTCTTATAAACGAGCTTGGAATACAGCATAGCATGAGATTCCATGTCAAGTGCCTTGCAAAGCTTGCATACAAAGCTGGTCTCGACGGCGTAGTCGCCTCACCCCAGGAGACCGAGATGATTAGAACCCATCTTGGAAAAGGTTTCTTAATCGTAACCCCGGGCATAAGGCCATTATGGGCCAGTCCTGACGACCAGAAGAGAACGCTTACACCAAAACAGGCAATAAGAAAAGGTGCGGATTACATTGTAATAGGAAGGGCCGTCATGTCCCAGCGCGATCCTGTTAAAGCATTGAAGCGTATACATAATGAGATTGAAACCGCTTAACAACTAAAGCTTTAACAGCTGTAAAGGGTAAATATTTCATCAGTCATCGTTCTTTTATCAATTTTTCCATGACAAATAAAATGCCTGAAATCCTTCCTCCGGAACAACCGTTTATTGAAAAAGCTAAAGAGGGTATTATTTCCCCTGTTTATATGGAACTTCCCTTTATCCCTGCCCAACTTATCTATGAGGCCATAAGTTCACCATATAGTTTTCTGCTTGAAAGCATTAAAGGGCCTGAAAAGATAGCCCGCTATTCCTTCATTGGAGCTGATCCGTTCCTGATCTTTAAGGTAAAAAACGGCAATGTTGAAATAAGATTCAAAGACAGGAAGGTTCTGTCAACAGCCAGCCCCCTGAGGAGTCTGAAAAAATTGATGAGCGGCTACAGGATTTATCAGCAGAAAGGGCTTCCGCCATTCATTGGCGGAGCGGTCGGCATGATAAGTTATGACTTTGTACATTATCTTGAACGCATACCAAGGACCGCCGTCGATGATCTAAGCCTGCCGGATGCACATTTCATGCTCATTGATACAGTGATAGCTCTTGATCATAAGCTCAACAAGACCTTTCTGATAACCTGCCCTGCCGCGGATGAGATCATGTCAGGTTCAGAAAAGAAGATTGAGAACTTTGTTCCTTTCTACAAAAAGGCCTGCGGGAAGATAACAGACCTCTATGAAAAGATAAGCTCCATAACTCCCGGCATTGCTCACTCAGACGTTAACGCTCATAATTCAAATAAGGCTATTCTGAAAAAAAATACAGCTAGCCCCATCATCATCAGACATGAAACTGAAAAGAAAAACTATATGAATATGGTAATAAAGGTAAAGGAATATATAAGGGCAGGAGATATATTCCAGGCAAATATTTCCCAGAGGGTTTCAGCTCATATCGGTACGACCAGGCCATGGGACATCTATAAGATCCTCAGCACGATAAACCCTGCTCCTTTTGCTGCATTCATGGATATGGGAGATTACCATATTGCGAGTTCTTCTCCCGAGAGACTGGTAAGGGTGATGGGTGACACTGTTGAGACAAGGCCTATAGCCGGGACAAGGCCAAGGGGTCATGACGATGAGGGTGACAGGCATATGAGAGCTGAACTGCTGCTTGATGAGAAGGAGAGGGCCGAGCACCTGATGCTTATTGATCTGGAAAGAAACGATCTCGGTAAAATATCTGATTACAGTACAGTCTCTGTTGACGAGTTCATGACTACTGAGGACTATTCACATGTAATTCATATTGTATCGAACATCAGGGGCAGGATTGTCAGGGGTAAGGACTGTTTTGATACGGTCAGGGCTGTCTTCCCGGGAGGCACTATCACAGGCGTTCCCAAGGTTAGATGCATGGAGATAATTGATGAGCTTGAGCCTGTAGCAAGGGGGCCGTATACCGGTTCTCTTGGATATATCAGTTTCACTGGGGATATGGACCTTAACATTATTATAAGAACATTTGTAATAAAGAACCTTATCGCTTATGTACAGGCCGGGGCGGGTATCGTCGCGGATTCATCACCTGAAAGAGAGTACTTTGAGTCGCTCAAGAAAGCAGAAGCGCTTTTAAGAACCCTGGAGGTCATGTAGCTACTTCAGGAAACGCTTAAACCACTTATCCTTGCCTTTTGAAAATATCTGCTTCAACTCATTAAGCGCTTCGGTATTTTTTATCTGATTGATCTGAATGCCCCTGAGCCCCCTGCTTATATCAGCTACCGACTCATTCAGCGATTTGATTGCAGAGACGACCTCTGAAATGTCCATCACAACTGGAGAAGCGGTCTCTGCGGACCTTGAGGTGACGGGCTTTACGGAAGGCATGCGCTCAGCAGCCGGGGGCGGCACGGCTGTCTCACCGGTTTCTGCCTTAACAGTCTCAGTTACGGGCCTGGTCTTGGCGGCGGCAACCGGCTTTTCCGCCCTTTCAGTAAAAGGATCCCTTGCCTCAGGAGAGGCTTTTGAATCCCTTAAGTGGATATGATCCACCTTTCCGAGTTTTGAAGGTGTGGCATCTTCATCTATTATCGAGGTAATCGGGACATCGATATCCACATTATGCTTTTCCTTGATGTATTCAAGAACGTCCTTTGTGATCCTCTCAAAGGCCTGATTAACACCCTTACCTTCAGCCGCAACCGTCTCAAAGTATGGATACCCCTCTTCGTTTAAGGTGCTGTTAAGTTCCTCAATGCTCATTATATTACTAATATCCCGTTTGTTGTACTGAAGAACCTTGGGGATATCAAGGGATATATTATTTACGGTAAGATTGTCTATCATATTATCGTAACTCTCTATATTCTGCTCGTTCATCTCTATCTGTGAGTCGGCAACAAATATGATAGCATCCGCACCCTTAAGGACAAGACGCCTGGTAGCATTATACCGGACCTGGCCCGGAACGGTGTACATCTGGAACCTGATATTGAAATCCTTTATCTTACCGATATCAATAGGGAGGAAATCGAAAAATATCGTCCTGTCACCCTCTGTGGCCATGGAGATGAGTTTGCCCTTTGCGCCTGTGGGCAGGACAGTATGAAGGTATTGCAGGCTCGTGGTCTTTCCTGAGAAACCTGGCCCGTAATAGACTACCTTGAGGGTAATCTCTTTCGCGGTGTAATTAAATAACGCCATTTTCTAGATTACACTAAATTCGTTTTATACTTCAAGTACAATTTTGATCATTAATGAATCACCCTGCGGCAAGAATGAATCACCCTGCGGCAAGTCCGCAGGGTATCCCAAATATCCCCTCCCTTGATGGGAGGGGGAGGAAAACTATTGGAAACCCTGCAGCACCCGAAGTAGGCCCCCACTGCTTCGCTTGCTTGTACCCATTTTTAGATTTGTGCCTGTACCCGTGTCTTGTTTTGTCTTGGCAAAACAACGGGTAATAAATCTAAGAATGGGTACAATGAAAGCGGTGGGGGCCAGAAGTAGGCGCTTCTAAGCGAGACCACAGGGAATTATCAAGTTTATAAAATATTCAGGGCTATTATCAATATATCATAATAATAAGAAGAGGAGAAGGAAGATAAATCTGAAATTATCTGACCAGGATATACTATGCCAGCGGAAGATCCAGGTCCATAACCTTTCTAAAACTCAGCCTGTGAATGAGAGACGGCCCGTGCAGACGCAGGAGCCTTTCATGTTCCCTTGTCGAATACCCCTTATGCCCCTTGAAGTTGTAAAGGGGGAATTTTTTATGGTAATCAAGCATAATGTCATCCCTTACGACCTTTGCGATAATGGATGCCGCGGCTATTGAGGCGCTTTTGGATTCCCCTTTTATGATAGATAACTGTCTGATGTTGACATCATCAAGTCTCACAGCATCTATCACAAGGATATCCGGCTTTATCCCGAGGTCCTCGACCGCCTTCGCCATGGCAAGTCTCGTGGCCTTAAGTATGTTGAGCCTGTCAATTATGCCGGCATCGATAATACCTACACCAATCTCAACGGCATTTAAGGTTATCTCCCAGAAAAGCCTGCGGAGCCTGTTTTCAGGGACCTGTTTGGAGTCCCTCAGTCCTTCAACAACAAGACCTGAAGGCAGTATAACAGCAGCGGCAACAACAGGACCCGCAAGCGGCCCCCTGCCCGCTTCATCTATACCTGCAAGGAGAGGATTTTTCAGGCGTATATCTTCATCGAATAAATAAATATGGGGGATACAATCTTTATCTTTCTCGTTGTATCGACGGGACATGGGTCAAAAACATAATAAAAGGGTTCGAGGATTCAGGGATTCTTCGCTTCAGCGAATCCGCCGGGGCGGAAAGGGTTCAAGTGTTATGAGATTTTAGTGACTTTATGTATTTTTCACTTGAATCCTGGACCCCTCGGCCCCTTGAACCCTCAAGCCGTAGCATTTTTTTAAAGAAAAAATGCTACGGAAATTCTTATTTATTATAAAAAGATTTTTCCTTTATCTTGGCCGCCTTACCCCTCTTGTCACGCAAGTAGTACAGCTTGGCCCTTCTTACAACTCCATATTTCACGACCTTGATATTCTGTATTTGCGGAGAATGGATCGGGAATATCTTTTCAACACCTACACCATAGGATATTTTCCTTACAGTGAAGGTCTCACGGATACCGCCCCCTCTTCTGGCTATGACAACACCCTCATAAGACTGCAGCCTCTCCTTCTCGCCCTCCTTTATCCTCATAGATACCGTGACCGTATCACCTATGTTGAAAGGCTCTATCTTTTTCTTGTAAGCTTCCTCTATCATCTTAATGGCATCCATCTTCTTCCTCCTCAATCTCGGAAAGTAATTTTATGTCTATATCAGTAAGCCCGACTTTCTCGATAATATCGGGCCTGACTTTACGTGTCTTTCTGAGGGCCTCTTTCCTCCTCCAGAGCATTATATCATTATGGTTACCCGAAAGAAGTACTTGCGGAACAGTAAGACCCCTGAACTCTCTCGGTCTAGTATAATGGGGGTAGTCAAGCAGACCCCATGAAAACGATTCATCCTCAACCGAACTGCTGTCCCCAAGGGCACCCGGCATAAGCCTTGCCGCGGCATCAATAATAACGAGCGCCGCCAGTTCGCCCCCGGTAATCACATAATCTCCGATCGATATCTCTTCGTCAACAAGGGATTCTAATACCCTCTCATCAATTCCCTCATAACGACCGCATATAAATACGAGCCTCTTCTCCTCAATTGATAACTCTTCCGCCTTTGACTGGTCAAAGGGTCTTCCCTGAGGACTCAGCAGGATAACCTTTCTGGGAATACCGTCCCCTTTCATTGACTCTATAGCCGCAAACAGCGGCTCGGGCTTAAAGACCATGCCAGCTCCTCCGCCAAAAGGGGTATCATCAACTTCCCGGTGCCTCCCTGAAGCAAAGTCCCGTATATTATACACCTTAACATCCAGTAATTTCTTTTCCCGCGCCCTCTTTAATATGCTCTCATTGAGATAGGCGTTAATTACTTCCGGGAAAATTGTCAGGACATCACATTTCACTTTGAAACTCCACGCAGGAGGAACAGCGGGGTATACTCACTTATTATACAGCCATTACCAAGCTCCCTTCCTGTTTCCTGCAAAACTCCTGAAGATCCAGAGCCTGTCCCGGAGCAGATGAGACTACTCAAACACCGGCGGGATATGCAGGATGTGAGCCTTTATTTATAAAAACAGGTCTAACGGGACAAAGAGGGGACAATAATTATTAATAAATTATA
>CAXMSH010000018.1:0-10394 GCA_964195875.1 Thermodesulfovibrionia bacterium | reverse complement strand
ACTGATGGCTATGGTTTCAGCGGGAAGGGGATTGAGTTGGCACGTGAATGTGGTGCCTCCCTTATTATAACCGTTGACTGTGGTATAAGCTCAAGGGAAGAGGTTGAAAAGGCAAGGTCATTCGGTATTGATGTGATAATTACAGACCACCATGTACCGCCTGTTGAGCTCCCTGATGCATTAGCTGTCATTGACCCTCACAGGCCTGACTCTGAATATCCTTTTAAATATCTGGCGGGTGTAGGCGTTGCGTTCAAACTGGTCCAGGCTCTTGTCAAGTGGGAGGAGTACGAGGACCTGCTGGATCTGGTAGCCATAGGAACGGTTGCTGATTCTGTTCCGCTCACAGGTGAGAACAGGATACTCGTTACTCATGGCCTGATGGGACTTAATAAAAGAGAGAACAGGGCAGGGATAAGGGCGTTAAGGGAAACTGCCAATATAGGGCATGATCTTCGCGCAGGACATCTGTCATTCAGATTAATACCAAGGATTAACGCGGTCGGCAGGCTGGATGATGCTAACGGGGCGGTTGAGCTTTTTCTGACGCGTGATAAGGTTAAGGCTGAAGGGCTTGCCTCTATTCTTGAAGACCATAACAGGGAACGGCAGAAGATAAGTGGTTTTGTGTTAAGGTCGGCGCTGGATATGATCGACTCTGATAATCCGGATAGAGTTATTGTTCTGTCATCTCCTGAATGGCATCCGGGAGTGATAGGGATTGCCGCGTCAAGACTCGTGGAGATCTTCTACAGGCCTGTTTTCCTCTTCTCTGAAAACGGTTCTTCCGCAAAGGGGTCCGCGAGGAGCATATCTCCTTTCCACCTTTTCAGGGGTATTTCAGAATGCGCGGATCTGCTTATCGATTTCGGCGGTCATAGACATGCTGCTGGCATCAGTATATTAACCGGGAATCTGCCTGCCTTCAGGGAGCAGATTAACCATGTTGCTCAGAGGGGGCTTGCCGATAAAGATATGGTCCCGACCATTGAGATAGACGCTGCTGTCAAGCTTTCGGATATTGATTTTGATTTAATTAAGGACCTTCATCGTCTTGAACCATTCGGTAAGTCTAACGAGGAGCCGGTTTTCGGATCAAAGGGGGTTGAGGTCCTGGAGCACAGGGTGGTGAGTAATAATCATCTCAAGATGAAGTTGAGGCAGGATGGGATGATTATTGATTCAATCGGCTTCGGGATGGGTGATCTTGCTGAGAGCATTAAAGTGGACCCTTATGTGGATGTTGCATTTGTTGCGGGTATTAACGAATGGAACGGGACAAGAAATCTCCAGTTAAACCTCAAGTCCGTGAGGCCGAGCGGCCAACAGTGACCTGCCCCCAATCATTGTACCACGTTTAAAGTTAGAGTTGAGTTGAAATAATACGGTACTATTGCCCTTGGAGCTGGCGGTTTGTAGCCTAAAGCACTATGGGGCCTGATATGGTTATATAGCTGTCTCCATTGCTCTATTAATACCTGTAATACCTGCGCCTCAAGTAGCGTAGTGAAGATCTCTCCATTGAGGAGTTCATCTCTGAGCTTGCCGTTAAACGACTCAATATAGCCATTCTCCCATGGACTTCCTGGCTCTATAAACAGTGTCTTTATCCCATTTGGGGTTTGAGAAAGTTGATGATTACTGGTTGAAAGAGAGGATATAGTTTTAATTCAAACCCTTTTTATGCTCTTTATTAATATTCTTTCCGATATGGTAATATTCTTAGTTGCTGATGTTATAACATAAATATGTTCGATGTTACTTTCTAGATCCGAAGGGATTAAAAAGAAACCTTGGAGCTCCGGAGTATAGATTTGGGTATAACCAATGATTATCTCACCGTCATTAAACTCTACTATAATTTTTCTTCCCCCTTTGGGGATAACGTCAGTGTATAGCTCAACATGATTTTTATTGCCCTCAAAAGTTTTAACACAAAACAAGGCTTTCAGCTTTTCAGTATCAATTTTTTTAATTTCACCGTTTATCAACTCCAGATGAAATTCATTCTTATTCAAAGAAAAATCCTTTGTGTTGCCTTTTATAAGGCTACCGTCTTTAAATCGTGCCACTACCTTACCCAAGACCATTATTCTCTACTCCCAGAAACGCCCATACCTGAATGATATGGGCTTCATGCTCTAACCAACTACTTAGGCAGCCTTGCAATCCCTCTCAGGACTAACGGCTTTGCGCCCTACCTTTTCAGATAGTTTGCTCTTATCGGTAATACTTTTTATGTTCTATATACATTTATTATATCAAATAAAATGTTACTGTCAATATATTTTACATTATTACCATATAAAAATTGCTAATAGTATAAACTTACCTTATTGATTTGCATTTGAAATATTGGGGTTTGATGCAAGATTCAAAAACAAGATCACAGGAAGAAAGTAATTAGAGAATTTAGCGTAATTAGACACTCATATTAATATATATTTTTACGTTCACACTGTCTTATACCCATGTCTTAAGCAGAAACTGAATCATACCGATGATTGAATCAATGAAATATCCTCTCTTTCCCAGAATTTCCTGATTGTTGTTGTATAATAAAAACATGGTTGTTCTGAATGAAATAAATACGATTGACGGCCTCATTGACAAGGTATTCTCCTATAACCCCGAAGCGGAGGGCAACCTCCTGAAGAGGGCCTACTCGTTCTCATGCGAGGCTCACTTCAAGCAGAAGAGGAAGGATGGTGAGGCCTTTATTGAGCATCCTCTTGCTGTCGCGGCGATACTCACTGATATGCATCTTGATACCACCACCATAGCCGCGGGGCTTCTTCATGATACGGTTGAGGATACCGGTGTCACCGTTGAGGAGATAAGGGAGCTTTTTGGGGAGGATATCGCCTTTCTTGTTGAAAGCCTGACAAAGCTGAGCAGGATGGAGTTTAAGAATAGTGAAGAGGCACAGGCTGAGAACTTCAGAAGGATGTTCCTCGCGATGGCTGAGGATATGAGGGTCATTATTATCAAGTTTGCCGACAGGCTTCACAATATGCGGACACTTGAACACCTTCCAGAACAGAAGAGAATAAAGATCGCGCAGGAGACACAGGATGTTTACGTGCCCCTTGCTAACCGTCTCGGGATCGGGTGGCTGAAGACGGAGTTTGAGGACCTCAGCTTCAGGTTTCTCATGCCTGACCTCTACGACGAACTCAGGCGGAAGGTGGTAAAGAAGAGAGAAGAGCAGGAAGGGTACCTAAATGAGATAATCAAGATAGTCGAGGCCCATCTCAAAGAAGCGGCTATTAACGCGAAGGTCTTCGGCAGGGTCAAGAGTTTCCACGGGATATACCAGAAGATCCAGAAGCAGAAGATATCCTTTGAGCAGGTATACGATGTCCTTGCCATAAGATTAGTAACCGATACCCCGGCGAGCTGTTACGCGGTACTTGGACTTATCCACTCGCTCTGGACGCCGGTTCCCGGCAGGTTCAAGGACTTTATAGGCGCCCCGAAATCAAATCTGTACCAGTCTCTTCACTCAACGGTAATAGGACCGAGGGGCGAAAAGATAGAGTTCCAGATAAGGACGGAGGAGATGGACAGGATAGCCGAGGAGGGTATAGCGGCCCACTGGAAGTACAAGGAAAAGGGACTGATCAATAAGGGCGATGATGAATACTTTTCATGGCTCAGGGACCTTGTCAAGCTTCAGAAGGATATGCCTGATGCCAGGGAGTTTCTTGAGGCTGTTAAGGGGAATATACTCCCCGATGTTGTCTATGTTTTTACCCCTCAGGGCGATATAGTGGAACTGCCCCAGAATGCGACACCCGTTGATTTCGCTTACCATATCCATACGGAAGTCGGTAATAGATGTACGGGGGCAAAGGTCAACGGCAAGATCGTCCCATTAAGATACAGACTGCAGAATGGTGATACTGTTGAGGTTATAACGGCTCCAGGTCATAAGCCCAGCAGGGACTGGCTCAAGTTCGTCAGGAGCCAGAAGGCAAAGGCGAGGATAAAACACTGGGTCAAGACTGAGGAGAGGAAGAAGGGCCTGGCGCTCGGGGAGGAGCTTCTGGAGAAGTCTCTGAGAAGACATGGTCTTAAAGCATCCATGTTAAGGTCAAAGGAGATCCTTGAGGCTGTCAAGCCTTTCAGCATTAAGGACCATGATGATCTATTTATCGCTGTCGGGTATGGGAGGATCTCGGCCCGTCAGGTTATTAACAGGCTGCTGCCTGAATCTGAAAAGGAGTTGACTCCCGCTGTCAGAAAGGATGCCGGAAAGCAGAAGGAAGAGAAGGGGGTCAAGATTAAGGGCATTGATGATATAATGTTTCACCGTTCAAAATGCTGTTATCCAGTTCCCGGAGAACCTGTTGCAGGTTTTGTTACCAGGGGGAAGGGGGTATCTATTCACGCGCTTAACTGTGCAACGCTTGATGCCCATACAATAGATATGGACCGTCTTGTTGACGTGGAGTGGTCCGGTGACAGCGAGACTACGTATACGGTAAAAGTAATCGCTTATACCGTGGATAAGCCGGGCCTGCTTACAGACCTCAGTGCTGTTTTATCAATAAATAATATAAATATAAATCATGTCGATGCTTCCGCAACGTATGGGGAGCAGGCCCGGTTTAATTTTATCCTTGAGGTTAGGGACAAACACCAGCTTGATGATATTTTACTGAAGATGGCCCGCGTAAAGGGGGTTCTGGAGATTAAAAGGGTCAAGTCGCAATAAATTACCCATCTGCAAGTTACGGGGTAGTAATGAGTGTCATTCCGGCTTGTCCGTAATCGCCGTAATCGTTATTTATAACAATGTCTAATGATGAACAAAAGCTTTAAAGTGTATATTATGGCTAATGTCGGATCAACTCTATGTGTTGGAATAAGGAATAATCCTATCAGGAGATTATATGAACCGACAAGAGAAAATAGACCTAATTAAACAAACCTATCCAACAACCAGCGATTAATACGAAGATATTGCAGGAACGATTCCGGACCCTCCAAAAAAACGGCGGGCAGGCAAGCCGGAATGACATACAAGGACAGGTTCTGCCGGCCTGTCTCGAAACATCGGGGCCTGTCCCGGTTTATTGGGGAATGACGAACAGTGGAGAATGTTATGCAATTCTCCATACAAAAGTCAGTAGTGCCTTAATTTTATTAATTTGAAATGCGAAAAACTTCCCTGTTTTACGATAAATACGAGAGTCCTGTCGGGGTGCTGTACCTGACCTTCTCAGGGAAATATCTTACCGCTGTATCGTTCAGCAAACCTGCTGATATAGCGTATAAGAAAGGCGGTGTCCCGAAGAGTTTCCTGAAAGAGATGATATCGTATTTTAACGGGACAAACAGCGAATTCACTCCCGAGATAAAGTTTTTATCCGGGACTGATTTTGAGAAGAAGGTGTGGTCCTGCTTAAAGAAGATCCCATATGGAGAGACGAGGACATATGGATGGGTTGCAGAGAAGGCTGGTAATCCGGCGGCGACAAGGGCCGTGGGCCGGGCGCTTTCAAAGAACCCCGTTGCCATTGTTTTGCCGTGTCACAGGGTTATCGAGTCCGATGGATCAACTGGAGGGTATTCTTCAGGAGTAAAGATAAAGATAAGGCTTCTGGAACTTGAATATTACTCCGGGGTGAACACGGGACGGGATTAACATAAAAAAACATTTGGCCACAGATAAACGCGGATAAAGCCCAATAGAACAAAAACTTATGCCTGGTTTATCCGTTCTCCGTAGCAGCCTGCTTCGCCGAAGTGCTACGAAGGCTGAACTGCGAAGGATGAATCGGGGTCAGGGATCTTGGTAATGACACTTTATACTTGATATGACACTTAGCCGTTTTTAATCATTATAAGGAGGCTTTTGCATTCAAACGCTATACCCCCGGTATCCTTGAGGGCTTTCTCATAGGCGGTACGTATCTTCTTGAGATTAATATTCAGCAATAGCCCGATATTTTCACAGGCATTAAATAGTGAAATGGATTCCATGTTTATTATCTTTATTGAATCCAGTCTTTCTTTATGTTTTTCATAAAACCCGGCCAGGAATTCCTTGCTTCCCTCAGTCCTGTTCTTTAAATTTTCGACGATTGGAGTTATTGTCGGGATGTTTTTGTACAGGTGTGAGAGTTGATTGTCAATAATCAGGTTCTTGCCCGCTTTTTTCAGAAATGTTAAAAAGAAAAGGGTCTCGTTCTTCTCCAAGGAAGAGGTGTTCAGGACTACACTCCTGACAGAACCGCCTTTCTTCAGGAAATATTTCCTCAACATATCGGTCTTCCTGTCAAATTCGGCAAGGATGATCTCTCTTATCTCTTTAAAGTATTCCTTTTTGCCTGACAGGGCTTTCCTGACAGACATTTTGCCGTACAGGCCCACGAAAGCGTAGAAGAAATCAAATTGCCAGAGGTTCCGTATTATGGCCGGCCATGAGTAAAACTTTCCCATGGACCTTAAGGTTTCATAATGAAGTTCAAACGGTGTCATGAGTTTCGGCTCGAATACCGCGTGATGGGCATCGTATTTATTCCAATCGGTATGAAGCAGGCGTCCCTTCTCTTTAAGTTCCTCAAAAACAGGTGTGCCGGGAAAAGGAGTAAGCATCATGAACTGGAGGGAATCGATATCAAGTTTTTTGGCGTACTTCTGGGTAGACCTGATGGTCTTAATATCATCTGTATCAGAACCCATTACGAACATTCCATGGATTTTAATAGAGTGGGCCTTTAACATCCTGATACAGTTATCATTGTCCTCAACCTGCTGTCCCTTATTGTAGAGCTTGAGTGTTTTAGGATTGATGGATTCAAATCCTACAAAGACAGTGAAACATCCCGTATCCGCCATCAATTTAACCAGTTCAGGGTCTTTGGCGATATCAACGCGAACCTGAGCGCTCCACTGAATATTAATATTATTTTCTTTCATCGCTCTCAGAAGGGTCTTTGTCCTCTCCTTGTCAGCGGCAAAATTATCATCAATAAAGAAGACATGATTTATTCCGGATGAGACTTCCTTTAACTCACTTATAACCCTCTCAATGGACTTGAAACGGTACTTTCTTCCAAACATGGGTATGACCGAACAGAACCTGCATGCAAACGGGCAGCCCCTTGACGTGGCGATTGGAGCGACCCTGGCCTTTTTCCAGTTGTGGACCAGGCTGAAGTCAGGCGCCGGACTTGAGTCAAGGTCAGGTATAAGGTCCCTTGCAGGATTGTGAATTATCTGCCCTTCCGCTGTCTTGAATGAGAGACCACTGATTGAATTGAGAGGGAGGCCTCTGTTTAGATGATCAAGGAGCTCAACAATGGTCTCTTCCCCTTCGCCCCTTACAACATAATCAGCATATTCCAGACCCTCTTCAGGCATAAAGGTTGAGTGAGGGCCGCCAAGGGTGACGGGGATACCGATCTCCACAAATCTCCTGGCGATCTGGTATGCCCGGGGAGCGGTTGATGTGATTGAAGAGACGCAGATCATGTCAGCGTCTTCAAGCGATCTCCAGTCAGGTGAAGAGATGTCTTCAATAAAGACCTTTGTATTGTATCCCTTCTCCTTAAGGATAGTGGCCAGTAGAATGGAACCGAGGCGGGGCTGTTTCGTCCTGCTGAATATATGGGCGGAAGGAGATCTTGATTCTATAAAATAGATGTTTTTCATGCAATTATACTGTGAGCATAATGGCTGTTATGGAAATGGTTTCTGAGGTGCACGATATGTATAATTATACCAAAGGTTTAATGCAAATACAAAAGAACTTTTTGAGGCAGGGTTGTTCATTTGCCTTGTAATGCTCCAGGTTAAAACCGCCTGCCGCCCCAGAACTTGCTGCCTTTGGGCAGCATTCTGGGCGCTATCATTATCTCGATCAGCACATCACCGCTTGCGCGCCGGGGGATCCCGAAGCGTATGGCATAGGAGTTCTCCCACTGGAGAAGCCGGTAGACTTTCCCCCTGCTGAGAGCCATAAGCAGTTTTTCAGGAACCGCGGTGCCCTCTATCCTTTGCCATGCAGGGGGACCCAGCCTGCTTATCATCCAGTCGCTTACGGTATCATAAAGACTCATGATATGCGGGCCTGAGCTGTCCCGTTCTGGGATGATCTGAATATCAACAGAAGAGAGAACTCCCCTGCTGTCAAATTCAAGAAGGCTCCTCTGACGCTCAATAATTTCAGGGACAACCGGAATGGTCAGGAGCAGGGCGTTCTTTCCATAACCAGTTGATCTGACAGATTCCCACCGGAGCATCTCTTCAACCGATTCACGAGACATGCCGGGTTCCAGCGACAGGAGGTCAAGGCACTCACCTGCGGCAGGAATAAAACATATTAAAAGAGATATAAAGGTCAGGATAATGTATCTTTTAATAATTTTCATAACAGGATGGAGGACCGGTCCATACCGGTAATGTCATAACTCAAAGGGGTAAGCGGAATTCAAACTTCTCCTGTACAGGCACGCATCGTCTTAAGTATACGATAATTTAGCTTAAAGACATAGGAAAGGGCAAGGAGCTAATATCATTTTAATGACAATTGGGCAATGATAAATAAAACGCCTCTAAGCATTTCTATCAACTAAATCGAAGAGTAGCCGGAAATTATGAGTTTTCTTAACTTAGCTCCCTGACTTTTCTGAATCCGATGTCATTAACCATGAGTCGAGGTTAAATTTATGGAAATCGGACTTTTTGTGTTTCAGGGTGTACAGGAAAAATCTGATGTAAAAGGGTGTCTTGTGATACAGGAATGAGACAATACGGACAAAATAATACAGGTAGAGACGGCTGGACGACGGGGAAATGGAGTAGCGTGAGGCCAGCTCAAGCTTTGCCGGTAAGAAGATCCTCCGGAGGACGAATATAAACTTCCTGCCCGCGCTGATATCGGGCCCCAGTTTCCCAATACAGAGTATGATCTCTGTGTCTTTCTGAAGTATCCGTTTTTTTGCCTGTAACAGTATCCTCTCGTTGAATGACCGGGGCCTGATGGAGTCCAGCAGGCCTGGAGGCAGGCTGAAGCCCAGGATCTCCTGAGAGAGAAGAAGTGTCAGAAAAAGATATTTTGCCGCCCCCCACTCATGGGCACGGCGTTTAAGGATATTCCAGTCGATTCTGTGCAAATAATGCTTAAGAATGTAGGCGATATCGCAGTAAGGCCTTAATCCTGATTTTTTTAATTCATCGGAACAGGCGATGTGCATGCTGAGATACAGAAGAAGGTCTTCAGGGGAAAGGACAAATACATCGTGTTCACCCATCTTCATCTTTTCTGCCCTCTCCCAGAGACCGTCAACATCTATCTCAAAAGGAAGGTGAGGCTTCATAAGACCCCAATGCACTTCCAGCACCTGTATCCCTGCGGGGTTAACGAACTGGCGGAGATGATGATGCACTACCTTATATAATTCGTAATATAAATCCGGCGTATCTTTTGTAATTGTATCACTGCTGTTTTCCCCTGAGCCGTTGGCGCTCCTGAGAGGCCCGGCGTATTTGTACCCCAAACGGAACATGATCTCTTCGGCGCTGTTCAGGTCCTCTTTTCTTACGAGTATATCCACGTCTCCCATCGGTCTCAGGCCTACATCCCTATACACAAAGCGGGCAAGATGTATCCCCTTTAACAGGAGCACCTTGATTCCCGACTCCCTGAACGCCTGGAGAATACCGGACAGCTTTTCGTAGTTTCCTTCGTTTACAACGGAAGTCCTCAGGTAGTCATTTCTGGTAACCTCAATAAGCTTCTCCAGCCCGCCGGAAGGATGGTGCCGGGATTTTCGTATCGTCAGGGCGTGAAAGAGTATAGGTGTGATACGCCATTCCCTTGATTTATTATAGATGGCTTCGGAGTTTACATCCTTGCTTAGGGGGTAGTTCTGCGCGTCTCTCTCGTTAGCGGAGAAGACCCGGCGCAGGGTCATAATAATGAACTCCTCTTCAGGGTTTAGTTTAATACCCTGAATGGGGGTTTTTTGAGAGGTTTTCCGCATTATAGTGTTTGCCGACTCAGATCATCTATAATCTCGTTTAATGAAGAGGGAATCAGGCAGACTTTGATTTTCTTAAGATCAATGATGAAGCACGTTACAGTTTGGATTTTATTATGCTGTATATGGCTATGATGTAATTGACTGTGCGCCATGATATTGATTCAACATTCAAATATTTAAGGCCAAATAACGCCTTCTCTTTTTCTATCATGCAAACTCTGCCCAGCACATTATCGCTATTAACAGGTCTGTCGCGGTATCTCAATGCGTCTCCCTTTGTCTGGACAGTAGATGCCATCTTATCCATCTTTATGAGGCGGTGAAGAAAGGGCAAACCCTGACTGTCTCTAAACAGGATCAGATCCCCTCTTCTGAGGGATTCACTTCGCGCTTTTT
>CAXMSH010000017.1:0-10762 GCA_964195875.1 Thermodesulfovibrionia bacterium | reverse complement strand
CCCAGATCAAGGCCGCTTTAGAGCTTGGAAGGCGGCTGATGTCAGAAGGTTCGGAAGATGGCTCCGGCAGGCCGTCTTTTAAAAACAGTCGTGATGTGTTTAATTACTATAGACCAAAATTTTACGGCTTGAAAAAAGAGAGATTTCTTTGTGCCATGCTCGACACGAAGAATAAGGTGTTTAAAGAGACTATTGTCTCAGACGGGACACTGACATCCTCTCTTGTTCATCCCCGGGAGGTCTTTAGAAATGCTATAAAGGAAGCATCAGCCTCTGTGTTATTTGTTCATAACCATCCCAGTGGCGACCCGACTCCGAGCAAAGATGATATCGCAGTAACTGAACGCCTGCTTGAGACCGGGAAAATTATCGGCATAGAGGTCCTGGACCATGTTATTATCTCAGACAACAGGTATATGAGCCTTTTTGAAAAGGGATACATAAATAAAAAGTAAAATATTTTCAGTTAACAAGGAGAAATATGGCGGCGATTAAGAGGGCATTAATAAGCGTTTCTGACAAGAATGGTATAGTGGATTTTGCAAGGGAATTGAGCGGGCTTGGGATTGAGTTGCTCTCGACTGGCGGCACGGCAAAGGCTTTAAAGGATGCCGGGATCAAGGTTAAAGATGTATCGGAATATACGGGATTTCCTGAAATGATGGACGGGAGGCTCAAGACGCTTCATCCGAAGATCCATGGCGGCCTGCTCTGGAGAAGAGATAATGCAAAGGATAAGCAAGAGGTAGAGAAGCACGGTATTGAAGCTATAGATATGGTCGTGGTAAATCTCTATCCGTTTGAGCAGACTGTATCAAAGTCTGGCGTCACCTTTGATGATGCGATAGAGAATATCGATATAGGCGGTCCGACTATGATAAGAGCGGGTTCAAAGAATTTCAGGGATGTCGCGGTTGTGGTTGACCCTGATGACTACTCAAAGGTGCTTGATGAGATGAGGTCAGGCGGCGGTGAGGTGAGTTATGAAACAAAGCTCTATCTTGCCAAAAAGGTATTCTCGTATACCGCTCAGTATGATACGCTTATCTCCGGCTATCTGGAAGGACAGGGAGAGTCTTCAGAGACATTCCCTCAGAATTTCAATAAGACATACAGAAAGATTTCAGACGTGAGGTACGGGGAGAACCCCCACCAGAAGGCGGCTGTCTATAGGGAAACACTTTATAATGGACTCTCGCTTGTTGATGCTAAGATACTTCAGGGCAAGGCGATGTCTTTCAATAACTACCTTGATTCAAGCGCGGTAATTGACCTTGCAAGGGAGTTTAATAAACAGCCTACCGCTGTTATAGTCAAGCATAATAATCCGTGCGGGGTAGCATCTGCTGATACGATCAGTGAGGCATACAAAAATGCCTTTGAGACAGACCCTGTATCAGCCTTCGGCGGCGTTATATCTCTTAACAGGAAGGTTGACGAGGCGACTGCAAAGGAGATACTCAGTCTTTTTGTTGAGATAATTATTGCGTCGGGCTTTGATGACGCGGCGTTAAAACTTATTAGTGGAAAACCAAATATCAGACTGATTGAACTTGACATTTCAAAAGGTTCCCCCGGTTTTGAGATGAGGAAGATTCAGGGGGGGCTGCTTCTTCAGGAGAGAGACACCGGTATGATAGAAGATCTCAAGTCATGCAGGGTGGTCACAAAGAGAGCGCCGAATGATGATGAGTATGCCGCAATGGCATTTGCATGGAGGGTATGCAAGCACATGAAATCAAATGCTATCATATACTCTTCAAAGGACCGTACCCTTGGTATCGGATGCGGACAGACAAGCAGGGTTGACTCTGCAAGGCTTGCGGCGATGAAGGCCGCGAATTATGATATATCTCTTAAGGGGTCGGCCGTAGCTTCAGACGCGTTTTTCCCGGCCCGGGATGGCATCGACGTGGTAGCAGGAGCCGGAGCGACTGCTATTATACAGCCGGGCGGGTCGATAAAGGATAAAGATACAATTGCCGCCGCTGACGAACATAATGTGGCGATGATATTTACTGAAATGAGGCATTTCAGACATTAGAGAAACGGTTACAGATAACGGGTGACTGGTAACGCGCTACGCGTAACTTATTTCGGGAGTTAACATGAAAGTCTTAGTAGTCGGCGGTGGTGGAAGAGAGCACGCACTTGTGTGGAAGCTCAGCCGGAGTTCAAGGGTGGATAAGATATTCTGTGCTCCCGGCAATGCCGGTATTACAGAACTTGCCAGGTGCATTGATATCAGGGTGGATGATATTGATGCACTTCTTAATTTTGTTAAGTACGAAGGGATAGACCTTACGGTGGTAGGCCCTGAGGTGCCGCTTACAAAGGGCATAGTTGATCTCTTTGTTAAGGAAGAGCGCAGGATTTTCGGCACGAACGCGCTTGCATCTCAGCTTGAGGGCAGCAAGGTCTTTGCAAAGGACTTCATGCGAAAATACGGGATCCCGAGCGCTGAATACAAGACATTCTCTTCTTACCTGCATGCTGAGGATTACATCAGGCTCAAAGGGGTGCCTGTCGTGATCAAGGCGGACGGCCTGGCTGCGGGAAAAGGGGTGTTTATCGCAAAGACTATCAATGAAGCAATTGAGGCCCTGAAGGTTATAATGAAGGACAGGGCGTTTGGTGATGCCGGGGCAAGGGTCGTTATTGAACAGTGTCTTGTGGGTGAAGAGGCCTCTTTTATGGCGTTGATAGACGGTAAAACCATTCTGCCGCTTGCTTCATCCCAGGATCATAAAAGGATATTTGACAACGATGAAGGTCCCAACACCGGGGGAATGGGTGCGTACAGTCCCGCGCCTGTGATAACAAAGGCTCTTGAAGAAATTACAATGGAGAAGATCATGCATCCTCTGATGAGGGGCCTTAAGAAGGAGCGTATAACCTACAAAGGTGTTCTTTACGCGGGACTGATGATCTGCGATGGCATGCCATATGTGCTTGAGTTTAACTGTCGTTTTGGAGACCCGGAGACACAGCCTTTACTGATGAGGCTTGAGAATGACCTGTTTGATATCATGAAGGCGACAATAGACGGCACGCTTTCTGAAGTGAACATTTCATGGAAGGATGAAACCTCACTTTGTGTGGTGATTTCAGCAAAGGGGTATCCCGGTTCCTATGAAAAGGGAAAGATTATCTCGGGACTTGATTCGTTCAAGGGGCTTGAAGACACCGTTGTTTTTCACTCCGGGACGGCGACAAACAATAAAGGAGAATTAATCACATCAGGCGGAAGAGTGCTTGGCGTAACTGCGCTCGGCAGTGACATACGGAGCGCAAAGGATAATGCCTACAGAGCGGTTGAGAAGATCCATTTTGACGGTATGCATGTGAGAAAGGATATCGGGGATAAGGCTATTGATAGATAGGATTCAAATAATGTAAAAATGAAAAATCAAAATGTAAAATTAAGGAGATATTTATTCTAATTAAAATTTTCATTCCATAATTTTGATAATTGATTTTTTATATTTAATTTAGCATTAATGCAGGCTTTAAAATATAGTAATAAAACATAGGGGATTAGTGATATGAAAGCAAAAGTATTGATAGTAATGGGCAGTGATTCCGATTTGCCGGTTATGCAGGAGACTGAAAAGGTGCTGAAGGATTTCAGGATACCTTATGATATAACAGTTGCATCTGCCCACAGGAGCCCTGAAAGGACTACAAAGCTGACAAAAGATGCAGAGAAGAATGGGGTAGAGGTGATAATTGCTGGGGCGGGCAGTGCAGCTCACCTTGCAGGTGTAATAGCTTCTCACACGATACTGCCCGTAGTTGGCGTTCCAATAGATTCTTCACCTCTCAATGGAGTTGATGCCCTCTTTTCAACGGTACAGATGCCGCCCGGTATCCCGGTTGCCACGATGGCTGTTGGAAAGGCCGGGGCAATAAATGCCGCAATCTTCGCAGTTCAGATCTTAATGTCAAAAAATGCTTCTCTTAAAAAGGCCCTGAGGGCCTATAAGAAGAAGATGGTAAAAGAGGTGGAGAGAAAGTCTGCGAAGTTAAAGAAGAGATAATCCTTCCGGTATAAATCAATTTAATCAAAAGAAGTCCTCGAAGCGTTGCTTCGGGGTCAATGATCTACTCCTTTGTCTGTCATCCCCCGATAAATCGGGAAATGACATCTTTAAAGGTATTTTCTGGCCAATAAAATCTTTGTTTTTTTGATGTCTCGTCTCGATTAGCCCGTTCTCAGTAGCACTGCGAAGGATGAATCGGGACTGCGGGGGAGTTCACACGTGATTGTGCAAATACACTTATTTCAGATGCTTATAAATCTTTGTTTATTACTTATTTGACTTCTAAGATTATGCATGTAAAATTATAGTTGATAGGAGATTTAGATTTTAATTTGCAGTTAATATAAATAATTCATAAGACAAGCTTGATCTGGTTGAAAAATGGTTCAGAGACTTGCTGTGTATGGGACTATCTTATTAATATCATTAGTTACAGCATGGTTATGGTACAAGTTTGGATGTTTATGTTGGGATTGGTTTAAATGAGAGATGCACCGGTTGTCAAAATAAAATTACTATTATGATGACCATCAGGAATCAAACCTTGCCGATCGCTCTTTAACTGATTTTTTATCTGGTATGCAAAAGGGTTGTGATGTTAAAGGGCATGTCCGCTAAACAGTTAATAGATATTATTTATTGCTTTCTCCAGATCCAGCCTTTATATTCTCAATCAGCCCCTCTATCTTGAGCCTGATTTCATCCCTTGCCCTTCTGTAGTCATCCATGATCTCTTCCTCTGTCCCGGTTGCTCCTACAGGGTCTCTAATGGGCCAGTGAATTCGTCTGATGTGAGGCGGCGTTGCCGGGCATGATGCCTCAGCATGATCACAGAGCGTTATTAATATATCCATGCTGTTTAAGACATCATAATCGATCGCCTCGGACTTCTGACCGGATATATCAATACCAACCTCCTGCATTACCTCTATAGCCTTCGGCTGTACATAATGTGAAAAGAGCCCCGCGCTATAAGCCTCGATAATCTTCCCGCCAAGGTGCTTTGCGAACCCTTCTGCCATCTGGCTGCGGCAGGAATTGGCTGTGCAAAGAAAGATTACCTTGATTTTATTTATTGCTCTTGACTCCTTATTCATGGAGCATCCTCACAATCTTCTTTGCCGCGATATCAGGGGTATCCCTTCCGGTATTTATTATGAGGTCGGGGTTTAAGGGCTCTTCGTATGGGGCCGATATCCCAGGAACAGGTTCACCTTTAGCGGCTTTTTCGTAAATCCTTTCGGGTGCTCCATGGGTATCTAATCTCTTACCCTCACGTTCAATGCAGAGTTCCAGAGGGCATTTCAGGTAAACCTCAAAATAATCCTCAATCGATCCTCTTGCGAGTTCACGCCATTTCCTTCTGTTACCGGTTGCATCGATTATAACTTTGTGTCCCAGCGAGTAAAGCGTTTTTGCGGTAAAGACGATTGACCTGTAAACATATTCCCTTTCGGCATCGGAATAACAGGGGCTTGGAGTTATGGTTTTCCTTGCTATGTCCATACTGAGTATCACGGCATCAGGTATATTCTCTTTTAAACTCTTTGCTATAGTGCTCTTGCCGCTTCCGGGCAGGCCCGTAATCCAGATAACCCATGACATGTATTTATTATACAGTTTTACGTCAATAACCCTTCTCAAACCTTTCTTTATCTGATAAAATGTGCGTATGAAGACCTTCAGCCTCAGTAAAAGACTTCCCATTATCCAGGACGCTGATCTGTACGGAAAGGTTGTGCTTGTAAGGTTTGACCACAACGTTGTTAAGGACGGAATTATAAGAGACACTTACAGGATCGATCAGACACTCGGGACTCTTTATTATATCGTTGAAAGGGGTGGAAGGCCGATCCTTATGACCCATGTGGGAAGACCCATGGATAAGAAGACTGAAAAGATAACCTGCGGTACTGATACCTCTGTAGAACCTGTTGTTGAATACCTTGAACGGAAACTCCATACCGACATATTTATCCCGCAATTCAGTGTTTCATCGGAAGACGGGATTGCCGGCATAGAGGATTCAATATACCTTGCTGTAGATGACCTGAAGAGCAGGGCTATAGGAGGTATATATCTTCCAAATACAAGATGGTTCCGGGGAGAAGAGGGGGAGGGATTTCCCAGGGAGGGCTTCTCGGTCCAGCTTGCCGGTATCGCCGATGTATATATTAATGATGCCTTTGGTTCGTGGCAGCCACATGTCTCAACCTATGATGTAACAAAGTATATCCCCTCTTATGCCGGATTCCTGATGCAGGAGGAGATGGTCAACCTTGACCGTGTCCTAAATCCAGAGCGTCCTTTTCTTGCGGTAATTGCCGGTGCAAAATATGATACGAAGATAGGACCTCTTTACGCTATTTACGAAAAGGCCGATAACCTTATTCTTGGCGGAGTCATATATAACACTTATCTCTGTGCCAAATACGGCATCAGTATAAAGGGAGTTCTTGAAGAGGATATTGAAGCGGCAAATGAGCTTGTTGAGATGGACAGAGATGAGGGGAAGATTGTTGAACTCCCATATGTTGTTGAGTCCCAAACAATGGAAGGGAAGCAGGAGGGAAAGTACAGGACGATATCTGTAAGGGATTTCAGAGAAGGGGAAGAGTACGGCTATCTGCTTGATATTGATCCGGAATCTCTTGGAAATGAGGGGGTTCTGGATGTCATCATGAAGGCCAGGACAATATTTGTAAATGCTGTTCTCGGATATACTCCACACTTCACAGCCGGCTCCGAGGCTCTTGGCACGGTCATTGACATAAATGAGGAATCGTTCAAGATGTACGGTGGCGGTGATACACTTCAGGAGTTCAGAAATCTTTGCCCCCGGCTATATCTCTCGGCCCTTGAAAGCTCACGGTACTTCTTTTTTACAGGGGGAGGCACGGTCCTTACAGCGATTAGTGAGGGAAGCCCGTACGGATTAAAGCCTGTAGAGGCTTTAATGGAGAACAAGGAACGATTTGGGCTTCAAGTTTAAACTTTACAATTCCCTGTATTCCGCTTAGAGACGCCTACCTCTGGTTGCTACAGGGCTTCCAATAGTTTTCCTCCCCCTTTATGGGGGAGGGATAGGGAGGGGGTGTTTAAGATATCATTCACCATCTCCTTAGTCCCCTCCCATCAAGGGAGGGGTTATTTGGGATACACTGCGGCAAGACCGCAGGGTGATTCATTAAGGAGTGAAAGATATGCTTGACAATAAACTGCTTCATGACTGGGTGGTTTCATACCTCAGCAAAAGACTCTCAAGAGATTATGATGATGTAAGTGTTAACTTCGGTGGTGATAAAAAGAGTGAATTCAATGGCCATTATCCTGATCTTATCCTCAGGAATCACGGCTTTGTAATGGCGGTTATGGAGGTGGAGACTGAGGGGAGTGTAACACCTGAAAAGGCCGTGGAGTGGAAGACGCTTTCAGGTCTTGGTGCGAAACTGATCCTCATGGTTCCAAATTCCATGAAGTCAAAGGCGATAGACCTTCTCTGGAAAGCCGGGATAGCTGACAAGGCTGCTGTAGGCACTTACGGAATCAATGTAAACATGCCTTGAGTGCTCATTTCAAACATACCCGCCCCCCTCTTCTAAATTGACTGTCAAACCCTTGATTCTTTATACTTAAAAAATAGCAAAAAACCTCTGTCCCATCTTGTTGAGGTACTTACACAGAAAATAAAGGAGATTAAGAGAGATGTGTGAAACCAACGTATATATTGAGGAAGACGGCAGGGAAGAACTCTATCTTGAGAATGTGGATATATTAAAACCCGAAGACGGGAAGATCTATTTAAAGAACCTATTCGGAGAGCAGAAGTACTTTGAAGGCTCAATAAAAGAGGTCTCCCTTATTAAACACAGAATTATTCTGAAGAAGGGATAATCTCGGTTTTTTGCATGAATTCACACGAATTGAAAGACGAGATATCAAAAAAAGGTGTCATTCCCGCAGTTTTTTGAGCGGGAATCCAGAGTTTTTCATAAGGAACTGGATTCCCGATCGAGGTCGGGCCTGTCCCGATGTATCGGGGAATGACAGATAAAAGAGTTAATTATTGACCCCGATGCAGCCAGAAGTAGGCGCTTCTAAGCGAGGCATCGAGAAATTATTTTGATTTAATTCTCAAAGCGTTCTACTTTTGTTATTTTTTCTATTTGTGTTAATTTGTGTCTATTCGTGGTTAATCCAAAATGAAATTCGCCCGCATAATATTTCATGAGGACAGTAGCGCTTTCTATAACATGGCGCTGGATGAAGCAATATCAAATGACGTAAGAGCAAAACTCTCACCTCCTACCCTGAGGTTCTATAATTGGGACAGGCCCTCGGTGAGCATCGGACGTTTCCAGAAACACTCTGATATCAATCATGCATATTGCATGGGAAAAGGCTATCCCGTAGTGAGAAGGCCCACCGGTGGTCGGGCTATCCTGCACAGTTCAGAGCTGACATACAGCTTCTCTTCAAGGTTCGACTCTCTCGTATTCAAGGGAGTACTGTTTGAGGACTACTCAATAATCAGCAAGGCACTGATATCAGGCCTGCAGCAGATCGGAATAGGGGCTGAAGCTGATTACTCAAGGCATAAGAATAGTCCCGGGAGAAACCCAGCCTGTTTTAAATCTGTATCTTATGGCGAGGTAACCATTAAAAACCGAAAGGTGATTGGAAGCGCTCAGAAGAGATACATTGATGGGTTCCTGCAGCAGGGCTCTATTCTTATTAATTTCAATGAGGAAGATTTACGCAATGTGCTCAGATACAGGGGCAAGGAGGGCTTTGGTGATATAGGATCGCTAAAAGATCACCTCCCTGAAGTCAACTGCAGCATGTTAAGCAGTTCACTAAAAGAGGCGTTTGAGTCAACGCTTGAGGTGAAACTTATATCAGACAGCCCGACACAGCACGAATTAAGGATGGCAAAGGAACTGGAGTCGGGAAAATATTCAACAGGTGAGTGGAATTTCATGAAGTAGTCAGCCATAGATATCATGCGTCTTACTGGGCGTGAGATGGTCAGTATTTTTCATATAGTAGACAATCAGAGAACTCCATACCACAACCGTAAGGTACTTCTGTAAAACTACATTTATAAGGGGGGAGATGAAAGGAATTATACTGAAAGAAACAAACACAAAGTTGGTGAAAAGAAGCACCGCCAGCAAGATCATATAGAATATAAAAGCCCCGGGCCTGCCGATCAGAAAATAATAAGCTCTCTTTATTGATTCCATCGTACCGGAACCCTCCACTACTGAAACCGTAATTGAGAAAGCCGCCAACACAAGCGTAGCAAACAGGAATATTATGCCAAAAATAAAATATGCCGAGGTGATAAAATATTTAAGGAATACCTCAACAGCCATCCCGGTATCTCCGATAGACCTGGTTACCGTCCAACCGGCCCCTCCGATGAAGGCAAACAGGATCATTATGACCATAAAACCCGCCATAAGAGAAGATATCAGCCAGAAGAGACCAGCAAAGTTCTTGCCGGCCTCCTTAAAGAAGAGTGAGAGTCTGAAACTGTACACTTCATCAACAGCTGAAGACTTCAGGACACCCAGAGTCCCGCTTAAAATATAGAGAAGCAGAAAGGATGAAAATACAAGATACATAATGATGGCCGCAAATATCAGAAAGATTAGCCCAAGGTATCTTGAAGCATACTCCATAGGATTATTCATAACATAATAGGGAATATCCTTTGCGTGAGCAAGGTCAAAACCAAGATAAAATATAGCGACAATTACAGGTATCACAAGGAAGAAGCCCAGAGAGATAAGGTTGATAAAAGAGACCGCCAGCCTCACAATTATCAATTGCCAGTTTCTGTGAGTCAATCTGAATCCTTCTTTTATACATTCAGTAAACATTGCTGTCACTCCCTCGTCCGTTTTTTAGAAATCGCTGTAGTATAAATAAAACCCTGCGGAAAGCTAAAGGGAATAATCCTGCTTAATACTTACCACAGAGTATACTGAAGAAATATATAGTTTCCTGCGATAAAAGTCTATTTTTTCTGTTTCCTATGTGTCTGTTTAAACAGTCACAATTAATTTTACTTGAAAAAGTCACCGTATATCTATAAAATTTTGCTTAATGAGCATACTCCTGAAAATTATAAACCATAAAAAAGAGGAGCTTGAGCACAGTAAGAGCCGCACTCCTTTTGGGGAATTAAGAGATAGGGCACGTGACTCAGAACCGACAAGAGGTTTTAAGGCCGCCATTAAAAGAAGGCGGGATGAGCCGATAAGGCTGATAGCAGAGATCAAAAGAGCTTCTCCGTCAAAAGGTGTGATAAGGGAAGATTTCAACCTTTCGGAGATTGTATCTGCTTATGACGTAAAAGACGTTAAAGCCATATCCGTCCTGACTGACGAGCGGTTCTTCTCGGGAAGGCTTGATTACCTTGGCACGGTAAGGGGTATGACCGGAAAACCTCTGCTAAGGAAAGATTTTATCATTGATGAGTACCAGGTCTTCGAATCGAGGGTCTGCGGTGCAGACGCAATACTGCTGATAGTGGCGGCTCTTGATGGTTCGCAGCTGTCCGATTTGCTTGGGCTGTCAAACGAACTCAGCCTTGATACCCTTGTTGAGGTACACAGCCATAATGACCTTGAAATTGCGCTTCGTTGTAACGCGGAAATAATAGGAATTAACAACAGGGACCTGAAGACTCTCGGGGTTGACCTGAAGAC
>CAXMSH010000016.1:5825-10892 GCA_964195875.1 Thermodesulfovibrionia bacterium | reverse complement strand
GATTATGAGGAAGGTGATTCGGCTGTTATTGACACGGTGAGTAAGAAGATAGAGTTTACTGAATAAAAAATAGATGATTCCCATGAATCCGGCAACGCCGATGGAGAGGTCGTTCCGGATTCATGGGGAAATTACATTGATACCGGTAAGATTACGATAACTCCCGGCATTTAACTATTAATTTTTTTTATTGGACTATCAAAACAGTTTAATTTTATAGTGCATTCCATATACAATGATCTGGATTACAAAGTTTTTAAATTTGGATGAACCCTGTTTTACACTATCCTTAAGAATAAAATTTAAAGGAGGGTACTGAATCTTGGAAAACGAAGATAAAAGAAATAACATGTGGGCTTTCCTGATCACCGGGATACTCGGGTTGATAAGCCTTATATACTATCAGACAAATGTTTACTACATTTACCTGATAGCATACATATGGTTTGGTTTTGCTTATGGAATGATGCTGCAGTACGGAAGATTCTGTTTTGCTTCTGCTTCGCGCGATCTGTTTGCCGCGGGTGTTCCGAGGATGGCTGTGGGAATTATGATCGCACTGATGTTCTTCAGTATTATCCAGGCGATACTGGAGACAACCAACTATAGCACTTTCCATGCGGCCCCGTTTGGAATACATATGATAATTTCAGGTGTCGTCTTCGGTGTAGGGATGGTACTAGCAGGCGGCTGTGCTTCGGGTTCACTCTACAAAGTAGGTGAAGGTAACATGACTTCTTTTTTGGCAGTTATTTTTGGACTCTGTCTGGGACAGGCCATCTTTGTTGATGTTGGGGGAGTTTTTAACAACCTGTTACCTCAATCATGGATTGACTCGGCAAATCAGACACAGGCGGCCATTCTTAATGGTAGCGGCATCAACATTCCCCTCAACTCATGGTTTGACCATTATCTTGTAGGATATGTATGGAATCAGCCTCAATTTACCGTCGCAACACTTATTTCCGGCGGCCGTCCGGAGGCTATACATTATTTCATCGGAAATTCGTTAATCAACTCGATTTTGCCTGCTTTGATACTCCTCTGCGTGATCTACTATTTCTATTCAAGAAAAGGTTTTATGAAGAAGAAGAAAAAGGCGTTAAAGAAGCAGGGAGTTTCTGAGGAGACAGGCGTCAAAGATGAGTTTTCCGGAATCTGGGCGATGATAACCGCCTCAAAGAGGACAAGTATAATGGGTGTCCTCGTCGGCTTCACCGCCGGTCTGCATATTTTAACCATGGCAGGCATGCAGAAGAAGTTCGGGATTACAAATTTTGGAACACTCCTGAAAAGGATGGGTCATTATAACGACGTATCTCTGAAGGGCACGGTCTTTGACCCGGGATACTGGTATATAACCAGTCAGGAAGGGCAGGTTGGCGGGTGGATCCTTGAAAAGTTTGGATGGAACATGCATGACAATATGTTCTTCGGATATGTGAACGGTCTGCCGGAACCCTGGAGAAATCCCGCGCTCTGGATGTCGCTTGGTATTATCTTTGGAGCTATGGTTATGGCACGTCTGCAGGGTGAATTTAAGTTAAAGATGCCTTCCCCTGAATTAATGGTGTGGGGCATCAGCGGAGGTCTTCTGATGGGCATGGGCTCAAGACCTTCTCTCGGATGCAATATAGGAGCTTTCTTTATCAGGGCTGCCGGCGGGGACCCTAATGGATGGGTGTATGGCACAGGCATGGTGATCGGCGCTTTCATTGGCGTTAAATTCTTCAACTGGTGGACTGACAGGAAGATGGCAAAAGAGATGGAGTCGTTTTAATAAAACAAATTAAAGGAGGAAGTTTATTATGGCAATGAAATTCGAAAAAACAGGCGATACCTCGTACATGCTTGATGTATGTGGATATGTCTGTCCACATCCCCAGATTTACTGCAAAAAATCACTTGAGAAGATGGCGGAAGGTGATACTCTTGATGTTGTATTTGACAACCCTTCATCCAAGGAGACCATGATCCAGATGTGTGATCAGGCGGGACATGAGATTCTGGAGGACAAAAGCGAAGGCGGCAAGTTAATTTTAAAGATAGAGAAGGGTTAAGTATATAAAAGAACCTTTAAATAGGGTCGGAGGAAATCTTCTATGAAGAACAGTTTATTGGTCATAATTATTATTACTGTTGCGATCCTCGCTTTTCTGATTGGATACAGCCTTGCGCCTCGTACTGATTTACAAGCAGGGGCACCGGCATCTGGTGGAGGACAGTCAGGCGGTTATGGACAGGCTTCAGGCGGCTATGGGTCAGGCGGCGGCGGATACGGAGGTGGTTCAGGTGGATATGGAGGTGGTTCTGGCGGATACGGAGCACCATCAGGCGGCGGCTATGGAGCACCGGCAGCCGGCGGATACGGAGCACCGGCAGCCGGCGGGTACGGTCATTAAAGATCATTAACGTAGTCAGTCAAATCTGATAAACAGGCAGGTGAAAATGAAAAAAATACTGATTGCAGTAGATGATACAAAGGGCACCAAAATTGCGGTCTCTACCTTTGCTAACGTGTGTAAATGCATGAATCCTGATTCAATAATTTTGCTTTATGTAGAACAGTATGAGGGCAGGTCGTTAATGACGCAGACGCTCTCGGGTTCAGAGTTGACCACATTAAAGGAAGTATTGGAGGGTTCAGAATACAAAGCGGCGTTAGACGAAAAGGCTAAAGTTATTGTAGATTTCTACAAGAATTACCTGGAAAAAACACCACCGGTTCCCAAGATAACTACTCTTGTTAAAATGGGAAATCCTGCTGAAGAGATACTGTTAACTGCGAAGGAAGAAGGCGTTGATATGATCATTGTCGGCTCTAGAGGAAAAAGGGTTTCTCATCTCTTCATGGGCAGCGTCAGCAGGGAAGTGATTAACATGGCTGAAGTGCCGGTTTTAGTTGTAAAATAATGTGAAGTTTCAAAACTCTGTCGTGAGTTATAATATCCAGAAGGGCCGCTCTATATGGTGGTTCTTCTGGTTTTTTCTTGGTAACATAGATTAGCCACAGACTTACACAGACTATTAATACAGGAACAAAGGCACACAGGGGCAAAGATAGGGAAATCAGGAGAAACTTTTTACTTTAGAGTCTATTACAAAAGCCTCTTACAAACCACTTTTGCTGTCATACCCGCGTAGGCGGATATCCAGAACTCTTCGTTTTTTAAAGAATACTGGATTCCCGATAAAGACCTCGGGAATGACGAACAAAGACTTTTGCAAGAACTTCTTTAGAGAGAAAAATATTTAAGTCTGTGTAAGTCTGTGGCAAAATGTAACATGAATGTTGAAATCGAAAAAGATGTGGTAATTCTAGGCGGAGGTCTTGCGGGCCTGTCAGCAGGCCGTGTCCTGTCCGGTGCTGACAGGAGTCTTGTAGTTTTGGAGAGTGATTCCGCTGTAGGGGGGCTCTCAAAGACCATAACGTACCGGGGCTTCAGGTTTGATCTGGGCGGTCACAGGTTTATTACAAAGAAGAAGAGGATAGAGAGTTTTGTAGATGACCTGCTGGATGGTGATTCTCTGACGGTGCTTAGAAAAAGTAAGATTTTCATGTTCAACAAGTCATTTGACTATCCCTTGAAACCCTCTAACGCTCTCTTCGGGCTCGGTATTCCAACAACTTTGAAGGCTATATCTGACTATGGCAAAGAGAGGATCAGAAATTATTTCACAACCCCTGTGAGTATCTCGCTTGAGGACTGGGTAGTGAGTAACTTTGGGCGTACCATGTTCAATATCTATTTCAAAGAATATAGTGAAAAGGTATGGGGATTGCCATGCGAAAGGATATGTAAGGAGTGGGTTGCTCAGCGCATAAAGGGTCTTTCTCTCGGCGCGGCGATCAAGAACGCGTTCTTTAAATTCACCGGTAAAGATATAGATACTCTTGCCGATGAATTTATATATCCCTCTATGGGAATCGGCGATATCTCAGAAAAGCTGAAGGCCGGGATTGAGGAGAAGAGCCCGGTGCTGATGGATACAGGGGTAAGGAAGATAATTCATGATAATTTTGTTGTTACAAATGTAATTGCTGAAAACTGTAAAGATGTTTTAGATGTTGCGGGAAGAGAGTTTATATCGAGTATCCCCCTGACCGGTCTTGTACGGATGCTCACCCCTTCCGCTCCTGATGACATACTGGACGCGGCCTCCAGACTTAAATACAGGGATCTTGTAATAGTCACTGTCATGCTCGATCGTGAAAGTGTCTCTGACCTTACATGGATATACCTTCCTGAGAAGAATATACCTATAGGGAGGATACATGAGCCAAAGAACTGGAGTATGAATATGGCTCCCGAAGGGAAGACCCACCTTGTGTGTGAATACTTCTGTTTTAAAGACGACGATATCTGGAGTTCCAAAGATGAAGAACTCGGTTCCCTGACAGTGAAAAGTCTTGAGAGTCTGGGTTTTATTAAAGATGGTGATGTCATAGACAGTTGTGTGGTGAGGGTGCCCGGGGCCTATCCGCTCTTTGAAGTTGGTTATGCGGAGCATTACGACAGGATATTGAGATATCTGGATAACTTCAGGAACCTTCATATATCCGGCAGAAACGGTATGTTCAGGTATTACAACATGGACTATGCAATTGAATCCGGGATAGAGGCCGCTGAGAAAATTATCAGAAAGCCGCTGATGGAAAATGTGAGAAAATCCCGGTCTGTAGGGGCGTAGATTATTGAAGTGTGCACTTGTCATCCCGTCATGGCTACCGGAAGATATCTTTTCTTCAGGGACCGCAGGTTCCCAGATTAACTACTGGCAGCCTCTTGGAACTCTTTATGTAGCTTCTTCCCTTCAACAGGCCGGACATGATGTGAGATTCCTCAACGGCGCCTTCATGACCCACGATGAGATCATCAGGGGTCTGCTCGCCTTCGGGCCTGATTTTATCGGTATCTACTCTACCGCCTTTGGCTGGAATAAGGCTCTTCATGCCTCATCAGAAATAAAGCTCCTGTTTAAGGACGTATTTATAGCTGTAGGCGGCCCTTATCCGATAGCCGTGCAGGAGGAATGTCTTAAAGACTCGCCTGATATTGACGCTGT
>CAXMSH010000016.1:0-5815 GCA_964195875.1 Thermodesulfovibrionia bacterium | reverse complement strand
ACGACGGTTGAGGTACTGCAGTGTTTGTCGCAGGGGAAGAGCCTCCGTGGCGTTGAGGGTGTTGTCTTTAAAGAAGATGGAAAGATCATCAAGAATCCCCCCCGTCCCCTGATTACTGACCTTGATTCCCTCCCTTTTCCAGCAAGGGAACTGCTCGGTGACGACATGGACTATATTCCTCCCCCTGCTACTTATAAGAGAAAGCCTGTAGCGGTAATTATTACATCAAGGGGCTGTAACCGGAGGTGTCTCTTCTGCTTTCAGATCGATAAGACAAGAAAGAGCGGGATACGTTTCCGCGGGGTAGAGAATGTCCTTGAGGAGATCGAACTGTGCATAAAACAGGGTTACAGGGAGATAAAATTTATAGATGACACCCTCGCCGCTGATTATGACAGGGCGATGCGGATAGCCCGTGAGATAAAGAAACGCGGGCTCGATTTTACCTGGTTTGCCTCGGCATGCGTCAATCAGGTTGACCTGCCTCTTCTAAAGGCCTTCAAAGAGGCGGGCTGCTGGGCCATACTCTTTGGGGCGGAGAGCGGGGTGCAGAAGGACCTGAACGCTATCAAAAAAGGTATTACCGTCCAGCAGATTCGTAACGCGGTCAGTATGGCGAAGGAGGCCGGCCTGACGGTTTATACACCTTTTCTTTTCGGCATACCGGGACAGACCTTTGAGGATGGACTCAGGACAATCGAATTCGCGTGTGAACTGAACCCGGATATAGCGAACTTCCATGCCATTACCCCGTTTCCGGGATCTGAACTATATGATAATCTTGAGAAATACGGAACGATGTCTGACGATTTGACGGACTTTACCTACCAGGGCGCTGCATTTATACCTTACTCAATGACAAGAGAAGAGATAACTATGCTAAGGCAGATAGCCTTTAAGAAGTTTTACTCAAGACCGGGCTATATCTTAAAGAGGCTTTTGGCGCTCAGGAATATTAATGATTTGAAGGCTTCTCTAGAGGGAGTAAAGAGCCTCTTGTGGCTGTGGTTAAAGAAGGATATATTTAAACGAGAAGGGCGATACGGTTAACTGGTATTATTATTAATTTTCAATACCTCAGCTGTGGGGTTTCCTCTTAATCCCCACTTTGGAAAAGGGGGGTAGGGGGGATTCTCATTAACTACCTTTCAATCTGTGGTTTCGCCCTGCCGGGGCTATTAACTTCTTCCTGTACTCTTGTTTTTCTAATGTTCGTCAGAATGCAAGGTTTCAAATGTTAATCATCACTCACAATCTGCAAGTTACAAGACATGACCCCGTTCCGGAACAGTTTTTTGGAATATTTCGTACTTCGCCTTGCCGCTGAAAACAGTTGTTTCGATCTTCTCTTTTGTCCGGACATCCTCTGCAAGTTGGAATGCTTCTTTCCTGTTTTCAAATTTGTCGATCAAGACTCGGTAAAGAATTTTATTACCTTTTGCTGTTCCCTTGTGTATGAAGGATTCATAGCCTTTCTCCTTATACGTCTTTGCAAGTGCCTCTGCATTGGCTTTAATTTTAAAGGCCCCCAACTGCACAGAATAAAACGGTTTCTCAGCAACTTTTGCGTCAGGCGCATTAACTCCAGAAGACACTTTAGGCGCTTCATTTTTTACAGCTGGGTTTTCCTCTGAGACTGGCTGTTCCTGCTTTTGCTGTTCCGGGGGTGGAAGAACTGCGGGCTCCTGATGCTGAACTGTCTTTTGGGTTTTAACCGTTACGGACACCGGGATTAATAACTTGTAAAGGAAAAAACCTGCTGTCAGTATCACTATCGCTGCCATGACAACGAGAAACGGAGTTAAGAAACCAAATCTATAAGGTCTTTTTTGTATTCTATTTTTAAACAGGTTCTCCATTGTTTCCTCTTTCTCATAATGGTAGCTATATTCTTCATTGGGTTGAGCGATTTTGGAAATTTCATCTGTCTGGGTATCAAAAGAATACTCATCCTTAACCTGGGACGGCTCCTCTGCAGGCGCAGTTTCCTCTTTCATAAACAACCCTATATTTTCTTCAGTTCCCTTGAAATCAGAGGCGCTGCCAAGAATTTCCCTGGTCTTTTCTACAAGTTCATGAAGACTGACGGGCATTTTCAGATAATCTGCAATCCCGTCAAAATAGGCTTGGGCATCCAATGTTTCGCTGAGCGAAGCGAGCAATATGATAGGGACCTTCTTGAATTTTTCTATATTATGAATTGTTTTGCATACCTCAATGGTGCTCGAGGTAGGTTTCAGATAAATCAGAAAAGGGTATATTTTATCTGCCATTCCAGCACTAATATCGTTACCTGAGGCGGTAAAGACCAGATAGCCTTCTGTTTCAAGTGTTGAAACAATCTTCTCTTCAGTTTCCTGATCAGCATCAACTACAAGCACGGTATTATCCATCATTGTAATCTCCCCTCTACAGAATCTTCTATCTGCCGATTAAAGCTGTTCCCAGTATTTCTGAGATGACCTACCCCACATCATTGTACCACAGTTTAAAGTAGTACTTTTGAGGTGAAAAAGTATGACTAACGGTGCAGGATGTTGTGAACGCAATATGACATTTGAGTTTGAGTTGGTGGCTAATTTGTAGTAATATTCCCCTATGGAGTACTTCCTTATTTTTGAATTCGGCCTCAGAATACAAGGTTACTTTTGATTATTTCAGATCTGAAGGTATTCTTTTATGAGGGCAGGGTACATCAGGGGATTGAAGAGTATGTTTGTCATGAAGTAGCACTCGTGGGTACAGTAACAGCCGTTCTTCTTTATTGAATCAGTCAGCTTTTGTGCTTTCCTGCTCTTTAATACCTTATTTATGTCGTAGTCGTTCTCCTTTAGATTCCCAAGTTTCATATTAAAGGACTCACAGGGGTAGAGATCTCCAGTCTCGGTAATGACAAGGTTCAATCTGCCGGCGTAACATGGGATCAGTCTTTTTTGCTTTATGAAGGTGTCATGAATGAGCCGGCGCTGAAGGATATCCTGTGCCGCCTTGAGCTTTGCCCCCCTGAAACGGTAGATGCTTGATCTTCTCTTCTTTAGATTAGACTCAATCTTTTGGACTGTTTCAAGGTATTTATTTGTGTCAACATTCTTCATATTTTCATCTGATACGTCCCCGCGTATCAGTGATACGGTATGGGTTCTGATACTTTTAAGACCATTTACAAATTCGATAAGCTCATCCATGCAGTCCTGGTTCCCGGAAGAGAAGACAGTATTTATCCCGAGCTCAAAGTTAGGGTGGCTGTCAACCAGCTTTCCAAGCGCTTTGTACGTCTGCATGGTCTTTTTGAAGCTCCCTTTCGTGCCCCTGATAGAATCATGCAGATCTTCCAGGCCGTCAAGTGAAAGCTTTACGGTTATTATGCTCTTATCACAGACTGCCAGGATCTCCCCGATCCTTTTGGTTATCGTATCAGTCAGTAACCCGTTGGTGGGAAATAGTATTACGACGGGTTTGTTCCTTTTATAAAATATCTTTGTGATCTCAACAATATCATCTCTAAGGAATATCTCGCCTCCGGAGAAGGCGAGCCATAACAGTCTTCCCAATGAAGCGGATATCCTCTCTATCTCATCAGTTGATAGTTCACCAGAATTTTCAGTTGAAATATTTCTGTCATGTAGATAGAAACAGTACGGACATCTCGCGTTGCACCGTCTGGTCAGGAAGACTGTCAGGTGTATGGGTCTGTGCTTCCAGAACATGGAGTCTATGTGACGTAATGGTGAATAGTTCATTTACACTTTCCTTTTGCCACTGACTCACACTGACTATAAACAAAAATATATATAAGAAAAACATGTTTATTCTTTTGTTCTGTTTGAAGTTTTAACATTATTTTAGTCTGTGTAAATCTGTGGCAAAGAAGTGGAGAATAGCCACTGATTCTCACTGAGAATAATTATTTCTCTCAAAGGATTAATTATTTTCAAGGCTGTTTTATCCCTCTTAAGGGTTCTTAGTCTGTGTGAGTCTGTGGCTAAAAAAGTACTTTGCGACTGACTCGCACTGACTGCAGTATTTGCTCTCAAAGAGGCTTACATATTTTTACCTTTATTACTGTGTGCCTTTGCCCCTTTGTGCCTTTGTTCCTGTTTTTAAAGTCTGTGTAAGTCTGTGGCCAGAAAAGTATTTTAACATTCCTGCTAATGTGCCTGCGCCTACGGCGAGTGAATAAAAGAGAGTATAGTAGATGGATGCCAGTCCGGCAAAAATAATCCCCCCTGTCTCATGAAATGTCTTAACCAGCCCTCTGCTTACGAAGAGGTTAAGTATAAAGATGACAGGTATGGTATAAAGGAAAGAGGATCTCGCTGAAAGCATCCATATTGTCAAAAGAAGGAGAGATGAAAAGGCCGAGATCACATTGACCTTCAGTTCCGTGGACGCACTGCCTGAGTCGTTCAGCAGATCCCTGTTACCTATAGAGTACATGGTCCAGTACATTGACTTTCTCACCGCGTTTCGGAGAGATCTGCTGAATGAGAAGTTGAATATGTGCCTGACCTGAATTTGCGGGTTCACTACAAGTTTACAGCCCTCTCTTCGCAGTCTGTGGGTGAATTCAATGTCTTCTATAATAGGCAGGAACTCCTCTGGAAAACCATTGTATTTTCTGAATATCAGGGTATTAATAACCATGGCATGGGCGGCGAGATAATCAGGGGTGTCAGCCTTCTTTGTCTCAGAATAATTAACAAAGAGAGACTGGAAGAGATTGAAGAAACCTTCATCATAAGGCATCTTCGTATATGTGCCGCCGATAATAACGTCAGATTCTGTTATGGAGAGAGTTTCATTTATTATAGATAAAGTGTCTATATTAAGAAGACAGTCTGAATCGGTAAAGAATATGAAGTCACCTTTGCTGTTCAACGCACCTGTGTTCCTCGCGCATGAAGCACCCCTGTGCTCCCTGAATTCTATAAGCCTGCATGGAAATTTTTTAATTACGTCAACTGAGTCGTCATTGGAGTTGTCATCAACTACGATGACTTCAAAATTATTATATGTTGATGAGAATGCCGCCTGGAGACATTTACCTATGGTGGAGGCGTTATTATAATTAGGTATTACAACTGAGATGTGCTTATCTGAGTTCATAGCTTTGCTCCGGCCGGTGCAACACACAAAATGTAAGCAAATATTGTAATTAGTTTGAATCGGCAGGTCAAATAAAGGTTCAAATTGACTATTGTAGAATCTTTGACTTATTCTAATGTATAATAACAGCTCAATTGAGATAAAACCATAGTGATTCAATACCATGACAGGAGGTATATATGGCCAAAAAGATAGCAGTTCTGGTAAGGGACAGAATAGGCGAGGCGTTGAGGATGTCGGTAGGAGCCACACTTGCAGATGATGAGATTAGCGTATTTATTATGGATAACAAGCTGGAGCCGGATGATGATATGTCTCTTAACCTTGAGACTATGCCGGATCTCGATGTCAGGATAGTATCCAATAATCCTGATAATCCGTATGAGCAGATGACTACTGAAGAGATCGCCAGGGCCCTGCCCGAGTATGACATTGTAATCCCTTACTGATGCGTATCCATCGTTAAGGATTGCCGATTGATTCTCATGTTGGGCAGTAATGCCTTAAACCCCGGCGTCATACTCATTTGCACATTATATCGACAGGTGGTGTGCGGTTTTATACCTGTCAAACCTCTGTTTATTGATAAATTTCTTTTAATATATCCGGTATAAATAATAAATCAGCTGCGAGGTCAATATGCTGCATGAAGTTGAGGAGTTAACACCGACAAAGAAGAAGATCAAGGTTAGTATACCATGGGATGTTA
>CAXMSH010000015.1:0-11136 GCA_964195875.1 Thermodesulfovibrionia bacterium | reverse complement strand
CTCCTCGCCGGTTCCATAGAGGATTCTTGTGTCGGCGTAAGGATTTGTAAGGCTTTCAGTATCGAAGAACTCCTTCTCGTTCTTCTTCAGTTCCCTGTAAAATTCCTTCTTCCTGTCAAGTGACCTTTGAACAGTCTTTTTTCCGCGCGGGTCAGCCTTAACGCCACTGTCAACTATAATCTCATAAATCTTTTTTAGCTTCACCTAAGTCCCCAAACCCCTTTTAACAAGATCGTTTACGAGTTTACCATCGGCCCTGCCCCTGGCCTTTTCCATTACAACCTTCATTACCTTCCCGAAATCCCCCGGGCCGGATGCTCCGGTTTCCCTTATTGCAGTCATAACCAGATTTTCAACCTCATCAGTAGAGAGCTGTTGTGGAAGATAAGGCTGAATCACCTCAAGTTCCTCCTCCTCTTTTCTTACGAGGTCATATCTGGATGCTTTTGAAAACTGCTCAATAGATTCTTTACTGCGTTTTACAAGAGTACCCAGAACCGCGTAAATCTCTTCGTCTGTCAGCGGACTGCCTTTTTCGATTTCTCTGTTCTTTACATCAGCCTTAGCCATTCTCAACACTGAAACCTTTACAGAGTGGCCGGCCTTTAGCGCCTCTATGTAATCACTGGATAGTCTTTCAGCAAGGGGCATTTTACCTTGATGTGTATTTTTTTAAACTTTTAATGGCCTTTTTTCTGGCAGCAATAGCCTTCTTTTTCTTCTTCACGCTGGGTTTATCGTAATATTCTCTCTTCTTAATCTCCGAGAGTATACCCTCTCTCTCGCATTGCTTCTTGAACTTCCTGAGAGCGTTCTCAAAAGAGCCGCTCCCGCCTACTCTTATAAATGGCATTCCAGATTCACCTCCCTTACGACAAGCATCTGAATAATATACATCTTTCATTACTATTTAAGCAAGAGCAACTTTTATGTATCACGTTACAAAAAAAAACGATAATACTTAAATAATTTAAATTATTTAGGTAGTTAGCTGCCGTGCCCCCTGCTTTCCTGAATACCTCTGCCCCAGCTCCCTACAGGAAGACGGGGCAAGACGTGTCTGCAGGCTAATGAAAGGGGGAAGAGATTCAGAGGATTTCCGGTCAGTTTAGAGTCTTTATGCTATAAAGGTGGGATATCTACTTGATTATTCTGTTGTTTTCATCAAGTCTGATAAGTATGGGGGAAAAGTCTTTCAGCTCTTCTTCCGTATAATACCCGTATGAAAAAATAATGACCTTATCACCAGTAGTGCCCTTCCTTGCCGTGGGACCGTTAAGACATATGGCCCCGGAATCTTTCTCGCCGGGGATGATATAGGTCTCAAACCTCTCTCCGTTATTCAGGTTGCTGACCATGACCTGTTCAAAAGGCCTTATCCCGACGACTTCCAGTAAAGTCTCATCAACTGTAATGCTTCCCTCATATTTTATGTTTGAGTCAGTAACTGTTGCCTGGTGTATCTTTGACCTGAGCATACATTTGAGCATAATCCTATCCTTTTTTACTGTGCCCTATCCGGGATTACCACTTAGCAAAAGCTATATCTTCTTACTCTATTATCCTGGGCACAAGGTAAAAATTGCCTTCTCTTTCAGGAGCGTTTTGTAACGCCTTGTCGCATGACAGGGAAGGTCTTAATTCATCCTCTCTGAATACGTTTTCAATGGGAAGAACGTGAGCTGTTGGTTCGATCTCTGTTGTATCGAGTTCGTTTAGCTTATTAATGTAATCAATCGTGTTTTTCAGCTGTCTCGCAAAAAGCTCTTTTTCGGGTTCTGAGAGTTGAAGCCTTGCAAGTAAAGCGACATCTTCAATCTTCAATGTCAGATTTTCTCCAGATGAGCAAACTTCAATGATAGTCTCTTAATACCTACGGACATGAAGTTCACCATAACCTTGATATCGTCGGTATCACCGTAGCTGTCTCTGACAACACCATTTCCCCATTTTGGATGTCTTACCCTTACCCCTGTAACAAAAGGCGTGGTATTGAGTAGCTCCTTTGGTAATTTAATCTCACTCGTGATCATTCCGGATCTTGGTCTTTTCTCAACACACTGGTAACATCCAGAAGGTATATCATTCAGAAACCTTGACGGCTGCTGTTCCTGAACAGAGGCATAGAACTTTCTTTTCCTGGCGCCTACAAGATAAAGCATCTCCCTCGCCCTTGTAATTCCGACGTAAAAGAGCCTCCGCTCCTCCTCCAGGTCTTCAGGGTTCTTAAAGGCATGGAAGTGAGGCATAAGGCCGTCCTCTATTCCGCTTATATATACAACGGGAAACTCCAGGCCCTTGGCGCTGTGAAGCGTCATTAGGGAGATAGAGCCGTCTTTAGATGTTTCATCCGTTGAGCTGAAAAGGGCGGCTGTATCAATAAGACTGCCGACGTCCTTCCCCTCGGAAGAGTTTACAAGTTCCATAAGATTCTCAGATTTGTCCTCTCCAATCCATTTAAGATACCCAGTACTTTCCAGCAACAGCCACAGGAGTTCAGACGCGTCAATATTTTTCTTATCCCTTAATGCTTCAATGATATTAACAAAGCCTTTTATCTTCTCTTTTAACGCCTTGGAATATCCGCTGCTGTTTAATATATGACGCATTGTCTCATAAAAACTCTTCTTATTTTTACGGGCTTCATTCTCAATTTTTGTGATGGTCACGCTTCCAATTCCTCTGGGAGGACAGTTAATAACCCTTTTAATGCTGACCGAATCATTCGGATTTGTCATGAGCTTAAGATATGAAATAATATCCTTAACCTCTTTTCTCTGGTAAAAACTGATTCCGCCGACTATGTGATAAGGGAGCCCGATCTCACTGATCGCCTCCTCCAGGGCCCTCGACTGCTGGTTAACCCTGAAGAGGACCGCGAAATCCCCATAAGAATACTTACCCTTCAGGTATAGGTCCTTGATGGAATGCGCGATATACCTGGCCTCTTCCTGCCCGGTATTTGCAATACAGTAGAATATTTTTTCACCGGAGCCCCTATCGGTCCAGAGTTTCTTGGGCATTCTCGAGGGATTTTTTGATATTATTCCACCCGCGGCATCAAGTATGTTTTGCGTAGATCTGTAATTCTGCTCAAGCCTTATTATCTTGGTTTTTGAAAAGTCTTTTTGAAAAGCCTGTATGTTTCCGAAATTAGCGCCTCTGAATTTATAAATACTCTGGTCGTCATCGCCTACAACAAATATGTTCCTGTGTTTGGAGGCCAGGAGTTTTGATAACCCGTATTGAGCGGTATTTGTATCCTGGAATTCATCAATCATAATATGAGAAAATTCCTTTTGATACTTCTCCAAAACATCCGGATGCTCTTTAAACAGCTTGACTGTGTACATTATCAGGTCATCAAAATCAAGGGCGTTGTTTATCTTAAGCTCATCCTGATACTTAACATAGATCCTTGTGAACTTCTCATCAAAACCATAGCTGTCTTCCCTGGCAAGAAGTTTGTCCGGATCTATCAGGGATGCCTTAAGAGAGGAGAGCCTTGAAGAGACTCCTTTGTACAGGGCTTCATGAATCTTGAATTCCTTCAGGATTGACCGGATAATATTACAGGAGTCACCCTTATCATAAATACAGAAATTTCTGTCAAAACCCAGTTTGTCCGAATTTTTTCTTAAAACTTTGGAGCAGAAGGAATGAAAAGTGGATACCCACAGGTCTTCAGTATTTTTCCCTGTTAGTCTTACGATCCTGTCCTTCATCTCCTCAGCAGCTTTATTGGTAAAGGTCATAGCAAGAATTGACTTAGGAAGGACATTATGTGTGGAGGTAAGATAAGCGAACCTGTGAGTAATTACCTTAGTTTTGCCGCTCCCTGCCCCTGCGAGAACCAGCAAAGGACCTTTATTATGGATTATTGCGCTTTTCTGCTGAGGATTAAGATCGTTAAGTATCTTATTTTTACTCATAGTATTGATATGCCGGAATACATTTATAGTAAAGCAGTGATCCAGCGATAGGTGAGGAACGTTATGTTCCTTTATTCTTTAATTATTATAGCAGTTATTTCAAAAAAATGTTTTAACCCGACGCCTTCATGCAATATGCGTGTTGAATCCTGTATTGTTTATTCAACCGTCACGCTTTTCGCAAGGTTCCTCGGTTGGTCGACATTGCATTTTCTTAAGACAGCCATATGATAGGCAAGGAGTTGGAGCGGGATTGAAAAGATTACCGGAGTCAGATATCGGTTTACTCTAGGCACAAACAAAGAATGAGAAGCACAAGGGACAGGTTTTAAACTACCTTCCACAGCTACAGCGATAACCTTGCCGCCGCGGCTCTTGACCTCTTCAAGGTTTGAAAGCATCTTGTCACGCAGATCATCAGATATCAGGGCAAGTACGGGCAGGTCATCATTTATAAGAGCTATAGGCCCATGCTTCATCTCCCCGGCCGGATAGCCTTCAGCGTGAATGTATGAAATTTCCTTTAACTTCAAAGCGCCCTCCAGGGCTATCGGATAATTTATCCCTCTGCCCAGATAAAGAAAGTCTCTTGCACGATAAAATTTCCTGGCAATCTTAAGGATGGAGCCGCTCAGCTTGAGCGTCTTCTCAACCTTTTCAGGCAGTGAAAGCAGTTCATTGAACAGTTCCCTTGCCATCTTTACACTGACAATCCCTTTTGCCTTTGCGAGGGCTATCGAAAAGAGGTAGAGCCCGATCAACTGCGTTGTAAACGCCTTTGTTGAAGCAACCCCGATCTCAGGACCTGAATGTGTATAAAAAACACTATCAGACTCCCTCGAAGACGTACTGCCCACAACATTACAGATGCTCAGTATCTTTGCGCCCCGTTTTTTGGCCTCTCTTTGAGCGGCAAGTGTGTCCGCTGTCTCTCCTGACTGTGTAATAACAATTACGAGACTGTTTCGTGGAATAATAGGGTCTCTGTATCTGAATTCAGAAGCTATATCAACTTCACATGGGACTTTTGCCATGCCCTCTATCATATATTTACCGACGAGAGCCGCGTGCCATGACGTACCGCATGCAACCAGAAATATTTTACGGAGCCCTTTCAATTTCTGCTCTTTCAAGGAAAATTCGCTAAGGTTTACCTCTCCCTTTTCATTAGATATCCTGCCGCTGATGGTATCCGATATTGCCCTTGGCTGTTCGAAGATCTCCTTAAGCATAAAGTGCCTGAAGCCGCCTTTCTCAGCCATTGCAGGGCTCCATTCTATCTTTATTGGCTTCTTCCTGACAGGCTTATTTCTTAAATTCCTGAACCGGACACCTTCTGTTGATATAACCGCCATCTCCCCGTTTTCCGGGATGATTACGTCTCTTGTATATTTAAGAAATGCGGGAATATCGGAAGCCGCAAAGAACTCTTTATTCCCAAGCCCGATAATAAGGGGGCTGTCCTTTTTAACGGCTACTATCCTGTCTGGATCTGTTTCACTGATTACACAGAGGGCATAGGCGCCCGTAACATGCTTCAGCGCCTCTCTTGTAGCGCTTTCAATATCTGCTCCATCACGTGAATAACTGTTTATAAGATGGCATATGACCTCAGTATCAGTCTCTGACTTAAAGATATGCCCCTTCTTTTTAAGACCTTTCCTGAGTTCAAGATAATTTTCAATGATCCCGTTATGTACGATTACGATGCCGCCTGCCTTATGCGGGTGTGCATTTCTTTCTGAGGGTTTGCCATGGGTGGCCCACCTCGTATGCCCGATTCCCGTTGATCCCCTGAGCCTTTCACCCCGGATTAATGTCTCTAAATCCCTTATCTTTCCATCACAACGTCTCACCTCGATCTTTTTATCCCTGAAGAAAGCTATGCCGGCTGAATCATATCCCCTGTATTCCAGTTTCTTCAGGGCATCAATCAGTATCGGCACAGAATTTTTTCTTCCTATGTAGCCTATTATTCCGCACATAATAAAATTAGATCCTTTGTAACTACTCAGGTATATTTTCTTTATTCCCCTCTTGCTTAAGGCACCTACTTCTGGTTGGCAAAGAGGGGGCAGGGGAGATTTATAAAGAAATTATTCGTAATATCCCCCTCAATCCCCCTTTCCCAAAGGGGGAGACCTGAGTAGTTACTATCCGTTTAACTTGATAATTCCCTGTAGTCCGCTTAGAAGCGCCTACTTCTGGTGCCGCAGGATGATTCATTATATTTGAACTGTTCAACCGGTAAAATCACGGATTGAACAGCTCAAACTGTTTTAATGGCTTATCCCCTCAAGTGAACTGCCCTGCAGCGGGCTGCATGGAACGGCAGTTAATTTTTCTTCTTCACTCCCGACTGTTTTCGTGCTACCCATTTTTTCAGGTTCTTCTGTTTGGCCCTGCTGATCGAAAGGTTGCCCTCAGGCACATCTTTAGTAATAGTAGAACCTGCCGCTACATAGGCTCTTTTGCCTATCTTTACAGGGGCAACAAGCTGAGAGTCGCTCCCGATAAAAGCACCGGATTCAATAACTGTCTTACATTTATCCACCCCGTCGTAGTTGCAGGTAATAGTCCCGGCGCCTATATTGACATCTCTGCCGATTTCAGCGTCGCCCAGATAAGTAAGATGGGACGCTTTTGATCCATCTCCAACTCGGGTATTTTTAACCTCAACAAAGTTTCCGATCTTTACATTGCGGCCTATTATGCTGCCGGGCCTTATATGAGCAAACGGCCCTATGACAGATCCGCTCCGTATCCTGCTTTCTTCAATCAGGGTATTATCCTTGACGGTAACACCGTCGCCAAGGATGCTCTGGTATATTCTTGTGCCGGGGAAGATAATGCAGTTCTTTCCTATCGCAGTCCTGCCTTCAATGAAGGTGTTAGGATAAACGACTGTATCTTTACCCACAGAAACGGATGAATGAACAAAAGAAGAATCAGGTTTGATGAATGTAACCCCTTTCTTCATTAATTTAAATACGTTTCCCCTGTTCAATAACATCGTTATCTCATGCAGTTCCTCTCTTGAATTGATTCCGCGTATCTCCTCGGGAGCACATTGATATGCACCGACTTTCCCTCTCTTTTTTGAAATAATATTTACTATATCAGTAAGATAGTACTCACCCGAAGAGCTGTTCTTTCTGATCCTTCCGAGCCAGTCCAGCGCCTCGGGTTCCATAATATATACCCCGCCATTTAACTCCCTGAAGATGCTTTTTTCTTCGGAAGTGGCATGCTTGTCTTCAACAATTCCGGTAACATCCCCGTTATCGTTACGAATTACCCTGCCATACCCGGAGAGCGAATCATCAATAAAAGAGAGGAATGAGAGGACATTACCATCACGCCTGTGCTTTTTCAGCAGGGTCTTTAATGTTGCAGATGTTATGAGCGGGCAATCTCCGTTAAGCGCCAGGACTGTATCTTTGCCCGGGCCTTTTAGTGAATTTCTGGCAACAGAGAGCGCGTTTCCGGTGCCGAGCAGTCTTTTCTGCAGAACAAAAGTAACATTTTTATCATTTATTCTCTTACTGACAGTTTCAGAACTATTTCCGACAACAACTACGAGTTTTTCAGGCCTCAACGCTTTAACAGCGTCAATTGAGTACTGCAGCATGGGCCTGCCGAGAATCTCGTGGAGTACCTTGGGGATTGAAGATCTCATTCTCTTGCCGCGTCCGGCGGCAAGTATAACAACTGAAAGATTCATTCTCATATTATACATTTACCCATTAATTATTTTGTTGGTGCGGAGAATCCTTCACTAATAGTTCATCTTTTCCTGTGAGCGTCGAAAAGAATCTCATCTACCATCTGGCACAGGACATGTCCGAGGGTAATATGTGTCTCCTGAATTCTCTGGACCTTGTTGGAGGGGACGGCAAGAACATAATCTGCTTTAGAGGCCAGTTTATCCCCCTTTATGCCTGTAAAAGCAACTATCTTCAATCTTTTTTTCTTTGCGGTATCAACGGCTTTTATAACATTTGAGGAATTCCCGCTTGTGCTTATCGCGATCACTATATCATGTTCTCCGGCAAGCGCCTTCAATTGACGGGAAAAGATTTCGGAAAAGTCACGGTCATTCGCTATTGAGGTAATAACCGCCATATCGGTGCCGAGAGATATAGCCGGAAGGGCAGGGCGTTCTTTCTTGAATCTGTTAATGAATTCGGCGGCAATGTGAGAGGCGTCTGTTGAACTCCCGCCATTGCCGAAAAGAATTATTTTTCCGCCTTTGCTGAACGAATCAGCAATAAGTTCTGAAACTTCAACAATTGTGTCAAGATTTTCGTTCATAAACTTTTCCTTGACAGATATACTCTCTTTAAAGATTTTAATAATCTTCTCTTTCATCGGGTTTCACGTAAACAGGAAAATCATAATAACTGCAAAGTTCTATTGCTGAATCCTCGAACACTCAGCGCTAAGGAATTATTGTTTTAACCGTTATCTCTTTTGATAAGGGGCTCTCACTTTCACCAGCAACTGACACTCTGTAGCGGTACTCCGTATCCGGTTGGATGTTTCTGTCAGTAAAGACCGGAATATCAGTCTTTCCTATCGGCGTGTAACCGTCTCCGGAAGAACGGTATATTTTATAATATTTAATGTCCTGCACGGTATCTTCAGCCCATGAAAGTATGATAGCTGTTCCGGTAAAGATCGAGGTGAGACCTGACGGAGGTTTCATCGGAACGATATTTATTATCTCTGGAGCGGATTCAACTGGTTCTGACGGACTGAATAAAGGGTCCTTTATGATACCTCCGGTAGTTCCGGAAACATTCTCAAGAAGCGGTTCTTCAGGGGGGATTATTGGAAAAGGGTCACCTTTTCTTCCGCATGCTGTGGTCATTGCAGAAAACGACAAACAGAAAGTCAGAAAGAGAAGAAAGAGGGAACGGAACGAACCGGGGTTTCCTGTCTTCATCTTCATGCCTTGAGGAGACCCTTAATAGCCTTGATACGCTTTATCACATTTTCTTTTGATGTCCCACCATGGGAACTCCGTCTATTGATAGAGGTCTGTAAAGTGAGATAGCGGGAAACGTCTTTCCCTATCAGACCTGAAAACCGTTTCAATTCCGTGAGCGTCAGGTCATTCATTGTTTTGCCTTTATCAATACAGTACTTAACCACACTGCCGCACGTCCTGTGGGCATCCCTGAATGGCAGGCCTTTCTGTACAAGATACTCAGCAAGGTCGGTGGAGACAGTAAAACCACCTCCTGCGGCCTTCTCCATAGTCCTTACGTTGAATTTAATCTTTGGCAGCATCTTTACAAGAATTCCAAGGCAGGACTTTAACGTATCAACCGTATCAAAGAGAGGTTCTTTGTCTTCCTGTAAATCCCTGTTGTAAGCAAGGGGCAGTCCTTTTGTAACGGTAAGAATGGCGATTGAATGTCCGAATACCCTTCCGGTCTTCCCCCTGATCAATTCCGGTATATCAGGGTTCTTCTTCTGAGGCATTATGCTTGAGCCGGTTGAAAAAGCATCCGGTAAATCTATAAAACCGAATTCTTCGCTGTTCCATATGATCAGTTCCTCCGATAGCCTGGAGAGATGGACCATGATAATGCTGGATGCGGAAATAAACTCCATAATAAAGTCCCTGTCCGCTACGGCATCCATGCTGTTTTCTGATATTCTTGAGAAACCTAAAAGCCCCGCAACATACTTTCTATCAATCGGCAGTGTTGTTCCTGCAAGGGCGGCTGAACCAAGAGGCATGACATCCACCCTCTTCATGCAATCCTCGAGCCTCTCCCTGTCACGCTCAAGCATCTCAAAATATGCGAGAAGGTGGTGTGCTAGCAGAACAGGCTGAGCCCTCTGAAGATGTGTATACCCCGGCATTATGGTGTCAATATGTTTGCCGGCAAGCGCAACGATAACCTTCTGGAATTTCCTGATCAACTTTATTGTTTCCCTGATTTCATCAAGGAGAAATAGTCTTATGTCAAGAGAAACCTGATCATTTCGGCTCCTCGCCGTATGAACTTTTCCCCCGACAGCCCCTATCTTCCTGATAAGGGCATCTTCTATGTTCATATGCACGTCTTCAAGACTATCAAGAAACCTGAATTTACCGCTTACTATCTCTTCTTTTATCTCGTTAAGGCCCTTAATTATCAATCCGGCGTCTTTTTGCGGGATGATCTTCTGCTTTCCTAGCATCCTTGCGTGAGCGATACTCCCCTCGATATCATATTTCCATAGACGGACATCGAATGAAACCGAAGATGTGAACTCTTCAGTGGTCTTCGCGGTCTTCTCTTTAAACCTTCCTGCCCATAGCTTTTTCATGAAATTAAGAATAAAACTAACGCTTATCTGTAGTCAAGCCTTCCTTGCAATTCTGATTTTCAGGACTTATGATTATATGATGAAGGTCGCGGGACTTGGCCAGTGTTCGCTGGATCACCTCCTCATTGTAGATTCCTATCCGGCTTAGGACACCAAAAATGAGGTGACTGACTGGACAGTGTCAGGCGGAGGTCCGGTTGCCACGGCGCTTGTAAGCCTCTCAAGACTCGGAGTTGAGTGCGATTTTTACGGAATCATTGGTGATGATGTCAGCGGCGGTAACGAGTTCACCCCCCGGAATAGACTGCGGCTCAGACTGTACAGAACAATACGGGAGTGGAACACAGGTAACACTGACCGCCACCCCTGAAGATTCAAATTCAGTCTTTGTCGGCTGGACCGGTGGCAATTGCAGTGGAACAGGTGACTGTGTTCTGAACATGAATACGAATGAAAATATAACCGCACAGTTCCAGGCATGTTCGGAACGCCTTGTCAGGGTTATCGGCGGGACCCCTGAATTCTATCTGACGCTGCAGTTGGCCTTTGCTTGGGCAGGGGAGGGGGGAACAATACAGGGCCGGGATATGATTTATCAGGAGGATCTGAACTTTAACCTCAACAAAACACTAATCTTTGAGGGAGGATATGACTGCAATTATACAAATATTACGGGGAACTCCGTCATAATCGGGACCCTGACAGTCAGCGGGGGAACAGCGGATTTCAATACAGATACAATAGAAATAGTTTGTTTTTTTAGGAAAGTAGCATGAATGAGCGGTATATGAGTGACGACCTTACTCAACCTTTCTCATAAGGTCAAATAATAGAAGTATTAATAATTCTAATTGTATTTTTTGTTTACATTTACTCT
>CAXMSH010000014.1:0-11275 GCA_964195875.1 Thermodesulfovibrionia bacterium | reverse complement strand
AAACGAACTTCCTGTCATACCCGCAGGTTCCCCGATTGCCAACCTCGAGGACAAGCTTTAGCGGGTATCCAGAACGCCTTGAAAAATCTGGATTCCCCGATCAAGTCGGAGAATGACAAAGGTTTTTTTTATCATAATATTATATTTTTAGATAGGTTTCAGTAACAAGGGCCGGAATGACGAATAGAGACAGGCATAACTGTAAGAGCCTAATTACAAAGATTCTCTCACAGATCAGGAAACGTATTATCTGTGTAGAGCTGTCTCTGCCCTGACTTCTATCGGGCCGGATTCTTCAAAGTACAGGATAAGCGTTACCGTCTCATTTAGTTTTTCAGGAATTTTAAAGAACATTATGTGGAGACTTCCCCTCATGAGTTCAGTTGTCTCATGAGCAGGGATTATCACCTCTTCAACTTTGGTCATTCTCCCGTCTTTGAAGTCGTGCAATTCTCCTCTTGCAGAGGGGTACTCCTTTATTGCGCATCCTGTTAATCTGTCTCTGCCGCTGGCGTGGTTAATGATTTGCATAAAGGAAGAAGCAACTCCTTTCATAATGCCTGACGGGATCACGGTAGCGTCCCTGACCACAATTTCAGGCCTGCCTCCGCTATTACAGGAGGACAAAATTAACATAACAAGGCTTAAAGACAATACTATGCTTTTCTTAATCATTATAAGGTCTCCTGTGTTAATATGCCCCGGCTCATTCTGTACATTTTCCTGCAGCCATATGCAATATCTGAGCTATGAGTTACTATCACGAACGTTGTCCCCTTCTCATTGTTTGCCCTGTGAAGGAACTCCATGATATCATGTTCTGTCGCTTCGTCAAGGTCGCCGGTCGGCTCATCGGCAAGTATTAATTCAGGGGAATTTATGAATGCCCGCGCGATAGCAACACGTCTCTGCTCTCCTCCGGACAGTTGGGACGGGTAGGCGTTGATCTTATTCCCTATACCAACTTTTTCAAGATATTCTTTTGCCAGATTATCACGATCTGATTTCTTCTCTCTGCTGAAGATACAGGGCAGGAGAACGTTCTCTTTTGCGGTGAGATTTGGTAAAAGGCTTGCAAACTGGAAGATAAAACCGATTTTACTGTTCCGGTATTCAGACAGTTTGTCATCGTTCAGGGAACAGATGTCTGTACCATTAAAGAGCACCTTGCCGAAGGCCGGACTTAATATCCCGCCGATAATTGAAACCAGTGTGGTCTTGCCGGAGCCTGAATGGCCCGCAATGGATATAAAATCCCCCTTCTCGATCACTAACGAGACATTATTGACAGCCGTGATACTCTCACCGTTCACAGTAAAAGTTTTTGTAACCTCTATAAGCTCAGTAAGTGACACGTTATCCCTCTTTTATTGCCAGAAGAGGCTCCATGTTTTTAATCCTGCCAATGGGCATAAGGGCGCCCGCAATGCAGATTCCTGTCCCTGCCAAAAGACCGGCAACAGCTATCTCCGCGTGTTGAATTAATGTCAGAGTGGCGGAAACATTATTCAGAAGCTCAAAACTGTTCACAAGGTACATTGAAAGATACGTACCGGCAGCCATGCCTACGAGGCTGCCCAGCAGGCCAAGGACAAAAACCTCTATCATGAAAAGTCTTACGATGTGTGATTTTTTAGCGCCTATCGCACGCATAATGCCGATCTCTCTTGAGCGTTCATTTGCTATTGCTGAAAAGATTGCCCACACAAGAAACGCCGTCAGCAGAGAAGTGAATACTATTGTGACAAGAAAAATTTTATTAATATCTTTAAGGGTATTTAGTATTTCTCTGCCGATATCACTCCTTTCAACAACATCTACCTCTACTATATTGCCTTCAATAATCTTACCGACATAATAAGGATCAACGCCTCTCTTTAATTTGGTGAAGATGATCGAAATTTCCCCTTTTTTTAGCGGTGAATTGCCGCTGTCAATGATGTGCTGTAAATCATCTTCTGTCATGAAGAGGGCATTATCAAGCCCTGTTCCGGTCCTGTCGAGTTCGCCTATTATTTTAAACGTATTATTGAAGAGGGTTGTTTCTATGTCGAGAAGGTCGAACCCGAGGTTGTAACCTGTCTCGTAACCGGCAATTGCCTCCCCCCTGGCAAGTGGACGATTAATGGCTTTCTGAAGCCACGGCCTCAGGATAAAATCAGTGTTCTGATCAAAAGCAACAACCTGTGTTTGAGCAATATCACAGCAGACCCCTGCTATGGTTGAGAGGTATGTATGATATGTCATGGATTCGATGACTTCTAACCCCTCTATATTTTTTATCCTTTCAATTATATCTTTTGACATATAAAACGATCTGTTTTTTGACTCCAGCAGGAACTCTTCGGCATAATCCCTCGCGCCGACAGGGACAATAATTAAATCTGCGCCGAGCCGGTCAGATGCCTTTTGTATACCTGAATGAACACTTGCCGTGAAGGAGGTTGAGAAGATTAAAAGAGAGACAAGGAAGGCTATCGACAGAAGAAGCACCGCTGTTCTGAAGGGCTTTCTCTTTAAATTCTTCATGGAGAATGATAAGAACATAAATTTAGATATCATCTGTAATTTAATCAAATGATTCCCTTTAGTCTCGCTTAGAAGCGCCTACTTTTGGCCCCCACCGCTTTGCTTCGCAAACCGAAGCAGTGGGGGCCTACTTCTGGCTGCTTCGGGGTCAATGATCTACTCCTTTGTCTGTCTTTCCCGCAGTCTTTAGGGCGGGAATCCAGTTTCTTTGCTCTCTGGATACCCGTTCTCCTATAGAAGTCGAGGGCAAGCTTCACCAACAGCAGGTGACATAAACATGGGGATGACGTTATAACTCGTCCCGATTCGCCGGTACTGTTAGTCAGTTCATTTGAAAAAAAGCGGGCATCACAGGTTATACATTTGATGCCCGCTCTAAATGTTAACTATGTCTGGAATTTCTTCTCTTTATTTCCAGTTAGCGTCAAGTCCGCACAGAATGGCATTTTCCTGCATATCATTATCTTTATGACAGCCATAGCATACCGATGTTGTTCCCCCGATGGTCTTTCTCGCCTCTACATCGTAAAGCATCAGGGTGCCATCCTTTATTTCTTTGCCGGCGCTGTTTTTGACTGTCTCTCTCAGGGTCATGACCGCGTATTTTCCATCCGGGGTAGGGATGATATCATGGTTCTCCCCGGGAAGCGGGGTAATTTCATCAAGAACCTTCAGGGTCTTGGCATCAATCAGGTAGCCTCTGTCAGCGCCTGACTGGAAGAAATATCTGCCGTCATCTGAGAAATACTGCCTGAAGGTAATAGTCCCGCCGGAAGCATCCTTTGGCTTGCCGGTAATGGTTGCCTCTTGCAGCTTCTTTACTTTACCCTGTTCCAGAGCCGCCATATCGAGCATAATGAGCTGGGTATTTCCTGTCCATTTCGTATGCCCTTCAGGGGACAGATTAAGAGTAAGAATGAAAGCTTTCATGTCAGGGGTGTTTATGCCATGAGCGAAGGTGGTCTCCCCGGACTTAATGCCCAGGTCGTCAAAGAAGACACGGTGTTTGAGTTTCATACTCTTTTTGTCAATCACGTCAATATATCCTTCATTAGCCATTGATACCGGCATATAAAATTTTTTCGACTGGCCTGAACCGCAATAATTAGCACCAACCCACTTCGCACGCTCAGGTACGTCGAGAGCAACATCCACTATTACGTCACCGGTTTTAAGGTCTGATTTGCCGACATGCAGTTTCCCTGCGCCTTTACCTTTTTCTTTCCAATTATCGAGTTTGTAGGTGGACCAATACATGGTTGTCCTGTCGCTGTTGTCAATTCTTGCATCATGAGTCGGGTGTGTCTTGCCGCCGATGTCTAACATATCCAGATTCTCTACCTTGATCGGATGATCTGTATCATTCGGATCAATCGTAATATCAGCAACGGCAAAGTGTCCTCCCATGCCTGCGACATACATTGTCGCTGAATATGGTTTAACTGCTGCTGTAGCGGTTGCTGTTTCTGAACTGGTTGATGTCATAGCTATATAGCCAAACGATACCAGTCCGAGGACCAAGATTGCGATAAAAACCTTCTTCATTTTCTTCCTCCTGTTTCTCGATTTTTATGTGAATAATATCACCCGAATACGGGATATATTTTTCTGCCCTATTTCTTTAAAAAAATACGATTATTTTCTGTCAGGATATACACATTTTATAAAATTAACATATTATCGTGTAAATATATTGTTAATTCGTGTAAAGATTCGGTAAATTTTCCGTAGAGGTTTTATGTTATCGTTAATATCAGAGCAATGTAATTTTGTAATTGCATTTGATTACATATAGTTTCAGATTGACTTATGACTCTGTTTCTGTTAAATTTTAATAACTGATTATAAAACTATAAGAGGAGTTAATTTGCATAGACGCGGTTTTTTGAGATTTCTATTGTCCGTATTCAGTCTGACCGCGCTTGGTTCATTCCTCTATCCCATTTCCAGGTTCATCGCTCCTCCCCTGGCAAGTAAATTCACCAGTAAGCTATCTATTGAAAAGGACCTGATTCCTGTTGGTGGTGCAAAAGAGATTGTTCTTGGTAACACGCCGGCGATTATTATTAATGTCCCCGATAAGGGATATGTGGCTGTTTCAAGGGTATGTACCCACCTGGGATGTCTGGTTCAGTATGATAAGAAGAGCAAGAGACTCATCTGTCCATGTCATGCAGGGGTTTTTGACCTTGAAGGCAAGGTACTTTCCGGTCCGCCTCCAAAACCTCTGGAGACTATCCCTCTTAAGGTTGAAGGCGGTAATCTATTAATAGGATAAGGATATGCTACAGAAGATAAAAGAAGGTATTGAGATCAGATTCGGACTTAACTCTCTCGTAGAGTCCAAGCTTAAGGGATACAAGATCCCTAAAGGCACAAATATTTTTTATACATTGGGCATTGTCGCCATGTTTGCCTATATGGTCCAGGCGGTTACGGGTTATTTCCTCCTTATGTACTATGTTCCCCATACGGAGCACGCCTTTAACAGCACACAGATTATAATGAATACTGTCCCATACGGTTGGCTTGTAAGGATGGTTCATATAGTGGCGAGCAGTCTTATGCTCATTGTACTGGTCCTTCACCTGATCTCGATATTTATCATGGGCAGTTACAAGAAACCCAGGGAGATAACATGGCTGGCAGGGGGATTGTTGATTCTGGTTACGCTTGCTTTCTGTCTGAGCGGTTATCTGCTTCCCTGGAGTCAGAGGAGTTACTGGGCAACTACTATCGCCACAAACATCCCGACCGCTTTGCCCGTTGTGGGTGATCTTCTCGCCAATATACTAAAGGGCGGCGATTCGGTTACCGGCATAACATTGAACAGGTTCTTTGCCCTTCACGTTGCATTCCTGCCGCCGATCTTTCTGATAATCGTGGGGCTTCATGTCTTTATGGTATGGCGTATAGGATTGTCAGTGCCTCCTTACAGCAATCTTAAGGGCTTCAAAGCTAACTTTAATTTTATGGAGGAAAAATCCTGGACAGAATACAGGGAGGCAGATTATAAGGAGAGCTATCCATTTTTCCCCAACTTCGTTCTTAAAGAAGCATTCATGATTACCGTATTTCTGGCGGTCACGTTTTTCCTGATCTCCTTCATGCCGACCCTCTTTATACCTGAAGCGGCAAATACGCCAGCTGACCCGTTTATTACGCCGGCCGATATCAAACCGGAGTGGTATTTTCTCGCGCCATATCAGTTGTTAAAAATTATCCCCAACAAATTCTTCGGTATAAGTATACAGATTATATTCATCGGGATATTCCTCTTCTGGCCTTTTATTGATTCAAAAGGGGATAGAAATATTCTTAAGAGACCGCTTCTCCTCGGTTTATTTATAGTTATGCTTCTCATCTGGTTTGTGTTGACAGTCTGGGGGAGGTACTCGTGAGATACATTCTTTCAGTGCTGTTGATATTTGGTCTTGTCTGCTCCGCATCTGCCGGATACAGAGAGCTCTTTGAAAGGGAGTTCCTCAGCAAGCCATGGAGCTTTGACAGGATGGAGGTGAGTGCGTGTATTGAATGTCATACATCTGATACTATGTCTCCAGAACTTCAGAAGATTCCAGCGGATTGGAAGAATAGCTGGCATTTTCAGAACGATATTTCCTGCCATGACTGTCACGGAGGCGATCATGAAGATGCGAGCATGTCGATGTCGCATCAGAGGGGGTTTTTCGGGTCACCTGAATACGCCGATGTCCCGGACTTCTGCGGGAAGTGTCATATAGGGATCCTCAATAACTATCTGGAAAGCGGACACGGAAACGCCTTAAAGATAACAGGTACAGGACCCAACTGTGTAACATGCCATGGCGCTCATAATATACAGAAAGCAAGTATTGATATAATATACGGAAGACGCTGTACGCAATGCCATTCATACGAACGGGCAAAGGTCATAAAGCAGGCGCTCTTCATGACCGAAAACAGGATGAATGAGATTGAAAAAGACCTACTCAGGCTGAAGGAGGCCGGGGTGTTTGCCGAAGAGGAGAAGAAGACCCTCTTCCGTACCCAGGCTGAATTCCGCACACTCTTCCATACTATCGACGTAGCCCTGGTTAACGAAAGCACTGACAGATTCACCCGGAGTTTGGGAGCTCTTGATGAAAAGATAAAGGATAACTTTAAAGAGCTCCTTTTCAGAAAGAGATTTTCAACTTTCCTTATGCTGGTATTTATCGGAATGGGAGTATTGATTTCGTTTCTCTCAAAGACATATAAGGATTAGACACGTCCCTGATTAATTAACATACAAATTTCGGCTTTACTCTCTTTGCTATCATAGGGGTAATAAATTGAAGAATGTTATGAATTATAATGTCTCCGCTCTTCTTTTTATTTTTTTTATCATTTCGCTGTCTTCATTTGTAATGGCCGGTGATGATCTGCCGGATTACTTTGTGCCTCCTCCTCCATTCTCAGAGGGGATATTCCCCTGCTCGGAGTGCCATGCTGATATGGAAGTGAATACGACTCCCAGGGAGCTTGACTTTCATGAGGATATAGTGCTCAAGCATTTTGATGGATGGTGTCTTAATTGTCATAATCCTGAAGACAGGGATGTGGTAAGGTTGGCAAGCGGCAGAATAATTTCGTTTAAAGAATCAGAGTTTCTTTGCGGCCAGTGCCATGGAACGATTTTTCGTGACTGGAAGGCCGGTGTGCATGGCAAGAGAACCGGTTTCTGGAATGGGAAGAAAGAGTATCGTCTCTGCGTTCATTGCCACAACCCGCATCAGCCGCGATTTAAGCCGATAAAACCGCTTCCACCGCCAGTAAGACCAGAAGATTTGAAATATAAGGAATCATCAGCAGACAAGGTGCCATTAAATCCCCTGGATTATATTGTTGAATGAACTGAGGTATATATATGTCAAAGAAAATAGATAAGCAGCCCTCATCCAGGCCGGTCAACAGGAGGACATTTATCAAGGGAGCCGCGCTTGGGCTTGCGTCTCTTTCAATCCCTTCAGGCGATGCCGATGCCTCTGTATGGGAAGCCTTGTTCCAGAAGCATTTTCAGGAGATGAACGAAGACGATATCCGGTCGGTTATAAAGCGTATGGAGAAGGAGTACAGGGATGAGTATAAGGCAGACTTTAATATAAAGGTTACGAAGCCCCTGCCCGGGGTAAAGTTTGGATATGGACTGGACCTTTCAAGGTGTATAGGCTGCAGAAGGTGCGTATATGCGTGTGTGAAAGAGAATAATCAGTCCAGGGATCCGCAGATTCACTGGATATCGGTCCTGGAGTTTAAAAAAGGTGAGAAGTGGGTTAATGTCTTTGAAGAGGCTGATAAATACTATAATCCTCATGAAGTTCCTGAAAAGGGGCGCTTTTACATGCCTGTTCAGTGCCAGCAGTGTGAAAACCCGCCATGTGTAAAGGTATGCCCCACAAAGGCTACCTGGAAAGAACGTGACGGTATTGTCGTGGTTGATTATAACTGGTGTATCGGATGCAGATACTGCATGGCTGCCTGTCCTTATGGCGCAAGACACTTTAACTGGGCTAAACCAAGAATAGCCAAAAGTGAGATTAATACTGAAGTTCACTATCTTGGCAATCGTCCCAGGTATACGGGGGTTGTTGAAAAGTGCACTTTCTGTATCCAGAGGACGAGAGAGAAACCCGGAAGATACCCTGCATGCGTTGAGATATGCCCGGTTGGCGCCAGGAAGTTCGGGAACCTGCTGGACCCTGAGAGTGAAATACGCTACTGTATTGAAAACAAGAGGGTGTTTCGACTTAAAGAGGATTTAAATACATCACCGAAGTTTTACTATTTCTTTGCTACATAGTTTGCTATAAGGAGAAGGGGATATGCCTGATCTGGTTCAACCGATACGAAATTTATTCACAACACTAAAGTTTATCACAAAAGGCGGCAAGTGGTACTATGGGTGGCTCACTTTTCTCTTAATATTTATATTTCTTGGAATTGGTTCATACATAAAACAGCTTGAGCAGGGAATGATACATACCGCCATGAGAGATCAAGTTTCATGGGGTTTCTACATTTCCAACTTTACATTCCTTGTCGGTGTTGCGGCCGCCGCCGTCCTGCTCGTCATACCCGCGTACCTGTATAACTTTAAACCGATAAAAGAGATCGTTCTGTTAGGTGAAATGCTGGCTATTACCGCTATCATAATGAGCCTGCTTTTTGTCATATCAGATCTTGGCAGGCCTGAAAGAGGATGGCATATCCTTCCTTTTATCGGCTCAATGAACTTCCCTTCATCGCTTCTTGCATGGGATGTATTGGTTTTGAACGGGTACCTGGCAATTAACTGTGTCGCTGTTTTTTATGTCTTATACAGACTCTCCATCGGCAAGGACTATAAGATGTCTGTGATATGGCCTATAGTTATATTATCAATACCATGGGCAATAAGCATCCATACAGTAACAGCCTTTCTTTATAACGGTCTTTCAGCCAGGCCGTTCTGGAACGCCTCGATAGTGGCGCCGAGATTCATAGCCTCTGCCCTCTGTTCGGGGCCAGCAATAATGCTTATTCTGTTTCAGATCGTCAGAAAGGTTTCAAGAATGGAGATATCGAATGTAGCGATATTTAAGATCGCGGAGCTTATAGCCTACGCGATGGGGGTGAATCTGTTTCTGTTCGGCGCTGAGTTTTTTAAGGAATTTTATTCCGGGAGCGTGCACCTTGCTCCAATGCAATACCTCTATTTCGGGCTTCATGGCCATTCAAATCTTGTTGTATGGATGTGGGGTGCTTTTATATTTAATTTGACCGCTTTTTTTATATTTTTAAGGCCTAAAACAAGAGAGAATCTTGTTACTTTAAACCTTGCCTGCGTTCTGATAATAATCGGGGTATATATTGAGAAGGGTATGGGTTTGATTGTCCCTGGATTTATCCCCGGAGTACTTGGAGAGATTTATGAATACGGCCCTTCCTCGCTTGAGAAGAGTGTTGCCTTGGGGATATGGGCTTTGGGGGCTCTCTTCTTCACCCTCTTCCTGAAATTTGCTCTTCCGGTATTTACCGGAGAACTGAGGTTCCGGGCACCTGATTCTTCTGATTAGTTTTTCTTCAGTATCCTGGATTCAGTTTGCCTGAAATTATTTCTTTTCCAAAGTTTCAGACTGTCCAGTAGGCTTGCCCTGTACCATACAGTTCAGGGCTTATTCTGTTCGGAATTAAGAGTTGAAATATCCCATATCACAAAAGGGCATATACCATCTTTAAAAAATGGTATATGCCCTTTATACTAAATATCTGTCTCTATAGATACAATCTTAAGGAACGCGTTTACTTCAGATCCTTTGGATGGCAAGTCGCACATTTTGTGGACGCGCCTTCTGCTTTTTTCGCTTTATGACAGCCTTTACATTTCTCGTGAGCGGCGTTTTTAAAGCTGTTCAGCTTTTCATTCGCCATATCCGCGTTATGACATGTCGCGCACTTTGCGATAGCCTGACCTTCAACATACGCTGCCTGCATTCCGTCAGCGCCTTTTGAGTGGTGACATGTGCCGCAGGTGTTCCCTTCCATCTTCTGATGCTTTTCATGCGGGAAAGTTGCCGGTTTCTTCGCATCCGCGGTCTTAAGAACCATCTCCGCGGACCCGGTGTCGTTGGCAGTACTAACACCTACGACAGCAAAATTGAACGCAAACACTAATGCAATGGCAAAGACAACTGCAAATACAAACTTCTTCATCATAGTAACTCCTCCTTTCAACGTTATTATTAGAATCTTCAATAACTACTTATCTTAATTAGTTACCAGTTGTTTGAGCAATTAAAAAATTTAAATAATCCTATAAGGATAATTTGAAATGGTAATAAAAACATACTGTGATAATTACTTAAAGACTTCTACTCCCCATGGAGCGCCAACATACGAGCTGTCACGATCGGTGAGACTTAAATTTACAGTATTATTTACCCTATTGGTATTTGTGTCTATAACCGTCATAGACAGGTCTTTGTGGTTTACAACATAAGCCCTGTTATTATTAGGATCAACGGCTATCCCGAGCGGCTGTGCCCCTACGCTAATGGTTTTAACTACTTCATTTTTTTCTGTGTCTATGACGGATACGGTATCATCACCCTTGTTTGTCACGTATAGCCTGTTATTGCCCGGATCTACGCCTATGTACCAGGGCCTCTCGCCTACCTTTATGGTGCCTGTTACCGCATTACTGGCGGAGTCAATGACAGAAAGACTGCCGTCGTCGTGGTTCGCAACATAAACCCTGCCGTTTGAGGGGTTAAACGCGGTACCAAGGGGGACATTCCCGACCCGGATGGTGCCGATCACGCTATTATTACCGGTATCAATTACCGAAACACTGTTGTCTCCGGAATTTGAGACAAAGGCTCTTTTCCCTGTTGGGTCAACGGAAATATGGAAGGGCTCTTTACCGACTTTAATCTTCTTTAATTCGACATTATTAGTTAAGTTTATGACAGAAACGGTCTGATCTTTATCATCGGTGTTGGTAACAAATGCTGTTTTGGCGCCGGGGTTGAGCGTTATGTGCATGGGGCCGGTGCCAACCTTGATTTTACCTATAAAAGAGTTGCTCTCAAGGTCTATTATGTGGACGTTACCGTCACCCTCATTTACGATGTAAGCCCTCCTGGAATCAGGATCAATAGCTATCCCGACAGGCCATACACCTACTCTTATGCTCATTACTATCTTGCTGGTGGAGGGATCAACAATTGAGAGTGTGTTATTGCTT
>CAXMSH010000013.1:0-11297 GCA_964195875.1 Thermodesulfovibrionia bacterium | reverse complement strand
AAGATGAGCTTTCTTTGCATATTTGATTAATCCTTCAGCTTATAAATAATCGGCACTTCTATTCGGCTCTCAATGTAAGGATAAGGGGCTGCTTTTCTAACAACATCCATGGTCGCGGCATCAAGTATATTATGGCCGGAGCTCTTCAGTATCTCGATATGCGTGGGATCACCCTCAGGACCAATCCTGAAGCTGACATATACTGTTCCTTCAATACCTCTTCTTCTGGCCATTAATGGATAAGTCTTGGCCTGTTCGATCGCTTTGCTGATGAGCTCAATCATATCAGGAGACACAACTCCACCAGCTTTTTCCTTAAATGCTCCCGCACCATCAATTGATAAAGGCTTATGGGAAGCATTGATAATCACTTCTTTTTTGCCTGTTTCAGTAACGCTATTCCCATATTTTTCAGATTCAACTGTTAAAGCAGGCTTTTCTTTTGTAATTGACTTTTTAATATCATGAGACACCATCTCTTTAACCGGGATCATCTCTTCTACCGGCTTCTTTTCTCTGTTTAAGTCATCCGCTTTACTTCTTTCTTCTTCTTTTCCTGCTGGAGGTTCATTTATCGCATTATCAACGGGCAATTTTTCAGCGCTTATCTCTTCTATCCTGTCCAACCCCGTATCCTCTGTAAGGTTTACAAAAAGTACCTTTACATCATGTATACCGCCGCTGCCAGCTGAGAGCAGGAGTGCGACAGATATGAGAGTAACATGAAAAAATAATGATATTGGTAATGTCTTTTTAATTCCCATGAACCTGCTACACTCCCGACAGTAGATCAAAAAATCATGTCTCTAAAATTCAGTCGATATCCCGAAGAGAAAATTTCTCTCAGGAGACGGGTAAAAAGCCTTTTCAAGAGGGAAGCCCCCAAGCACACCATACTCCGAGTATTTTTTGTCTGTCAAATTATTTATATCAAGAAATGCGGTGAACATTTTCCACTTATACTTGATCTTTCCATTAATGACCAGGTAATCACCCTGCTCTCCAAAAGCATTCGCGAAGTCGCTTATAAAAGGACGTTCGCCAATATAGACTCCGGCAAAAGAAATTGTGAGTGGTTTTATGGGATAAAATACCGCTTCAAGAGTTGATTTGTGAGTGGGCACATTTGGCATATCATTTCCACTGAACTGCCCGTCTTTTATTGTTGCATCCAGATATGTATAGCTTCCGTTCAATGTCATCCATTCAACAGGCTGTGTTGAAAACGAAAACTCCACTCCATCACGACGGCTTTTACCGTCAAGGTTCTCATTACTGAAGTTTACTGGATTGAAAAAGATCTCTTCTTCAGTATCAATCCGGAAGAAATTCGCCTGGATGTATGTAGTATCGTTACAGTAGTGCCTCAACCCTATTTCATAATCATCTGACCTTTGAGGGGTTAAGCCCGTATCGATTGTGTTTGTGAAGAAGCTGAACATTTCGTCTAGAACAGGATATCTGAAGCTCCTTGAAAAACTAAAATAAAGATATGACTTGTTATGAAAGCGGTAATTAATACCGGCAGTAAAAAGGTCTTCGTCCAGGTCTCTTTTTTCCGGCGTGCTGGGGTGGAAGGTAAAATCCGCATGGTCATTCCGGTAACCTCCTGAAAGAAGGAGACCATCCACAAGCTGAACCTCATCATGAATATAATAACCATAGCTCTCTTTTTCAAGTTCAAACGCCCCTATTGTCCGCGAACCAAAGAAGAGAGAGTCATTCACAATCTTCTCTTCTGCGTCCTGATAGTCAAAGCCGATAGTAAGGCTGTTCTCGATCCTGTCTGTTTTATTCTTAAGTAATACCTGTGGCGAAATAGCCACGGTTGCTATCTCTGTATCACCTGAAAATTCTCCACCTGCAAAAGACGCGAATGTCCGGAAGTCCCTTTTTCTAAAAGAAGTGTCAACCTTTACAAAACTGTCCTCCCGGAAGTAGACCTCTGGCCCCGCCTTAAAATAGTAATCTTCGGTCTCTGCAAAATCATGCGGGTTTACCGTATCTGTTCTTGATACACCAGCGGCAAAATCACTCTCCTTGAGCGCGCCTGGAAGACCTGTATCATCCTTGTGATACCCGCTGCTGAAACCAAGCCTTACTATATCACTCAGATAATATCCGAGATTAACGCCAAAGTTCTTTGCGTCTGTATCGCTGTTATCCCTGTAGCCGTCAGAAGACAGATAACTTCCTGACAGGTAATACGTAAGGTTTTTTGTCTCCCCTGAGAGGTCGGCGTTTCCCCTGAAAGTATCATAACTTCCATAGGCAGCGCCTGCGCCTGCTTTGAATTCACCCCCCTCCTTTGTGATAATGTTGATCACACCTCCTGAGGCATTATCACCGTACAGAACACTGCCGCGCCCTCCTCTTATGATCTCAATCCTTTCAACCCTGTCAAGAGAGATCTGTATCCAGTCAGTACCGCTCAGATCAGCCTGGTTCACACGCCTCCCGTCCACAAGCACCAGAGTATTTAACCCTGATGTCTCCCCGAACCCTCGAAGATCTACTGTGATATTACGGCTATTTCCTCCGATATCATTCACCTGAATGCCGGCTTCCGTTCTCAGAAGGTCAGGAATGTTGTGAGCAGTCGAGTTCTTGATATCCTCTTCGGTTATTACTGTAACGTTTGCGGGAATAGAAGATAGCATCTCTTCATACCTTGTCGCTGTAACTACAACCTCTCCAACCTGTATAGTGTCATCCCCGGCTACCGCCAGAGGCGTTAATGAAAACATAACAACCAGCGTTAATAAAATTATTCGCTGCATTTATTTTCTCCTTTGTTTTTTTGTTTGAGTTATATTATTTGTTATATTGTTGATCGTGGTTTGCGTCATGATGTATTAAATCTCATCGTTTCCTCCTCTTCCCTCGAAGGGTTTCGTTATCCGGGCATTCAGGATCTCCTGACTCAGGTCGTTGCAACCCGTTTCCGAGCCGCTCTACTCGCCCGCCTTCCCATCCCGAAGCATCGGGACAGTGGCTTTTTGGGCTTTCGCTCCCTTCACAGTTGCGGGGCAGTTTCTGCTTCTCACAGAATTCCCCTGCAATGCCCTTCTATCCGTTTAATAACGGATTAAATTAATTATCCTGTAACTACACTCAGGTATACTCTCTTTATTCCCCTCTTTGGTAAAGACCCGTTGCTCCGCCCCGAGACGAGGGGGACAGGGGTGATTTTTTCAATGAATGTATTATTTAATAATCCCCCTTTTTCAAAGGGGGAAATCTGAGTAGTTACTAATATCTTAAGAATACTCCTCCGGAATCCTCCTTTTTTATCTCCACCTCCACATCAAAGGCCTCTTTAAGAATATCTTCTGTCATAACCTCTTCAGGGCTCCCGACAGAAAGCATATTCCCCTCCTTGATAAGCATTATCCTGTCAAACTGAAAAGCGATATTTATATCATGAAGGGCCATAACAACGGATATGCTCCTCCTGTCTCTCAATTCTTTTAGAAGCTTGATAAGCTCCACCTGGTACTTGATATCGAGGTTTGCAAGCGGCTCATCAAGAAGAAGAAGCCCGGCACCCTGCAGAAGCGTCATGGCTATGTATACCCTTCTCCTCTCACCTCCGCTCAGGTTTGTTATCAGAGCCCCGGCCTTATCCTCAAGACCGACCATCTCAAGCGCGTCTTCAACCGTTAATTCCGGCAGGATGTCATAAGGATAACGCCCCATGCCGACAAGCTCTTTGACTGTAAATGGAATATTTATATCCAGAAGCTGTGGGAGATAACTGAGCAGCTTTGCACGGTCCCTGTTCTTATAAGAAGAGACCGGTTTGTTCCACAGGTTCACATATCCACTTGATGTCTTTAACAGTCCGCTTGCAAGCTTCAGAATTGTTGACTTGCCCGATCCATTGGCGCCAAGAAGACCGATGAATTCGCCATTATCAATGGAGAAAGAGATCTCTTTTATAAAAGGTGTTTTTCTCTCATAACAGAAACTCGTATTTCCAAATTCCAGTATGCCTTTAGAAGCTGAGGACATCTTTTCTCCTTAACAGATACAGAAAGTATGGCGCTCCGATAATTGCCGTTATTATTCCAGCCGGGAGCTCCATTGGAGACAGTACAGACTTGCCTATGAGGTCAGCTATACAGAGAAGCATACCGCCTCCAATGGCGGATACAGGTATCAATACCCTGCTGTCAGAGCCAAATATAAACCTGCCGATATGCGGAATCAGAAGGCCTATGAAGCCTATCATGCCGCCTAAAGATACTGACGCAGCGGTCATAAGGCCAACAGATATAAATAGAAGAAACCTTTCCTTGCGTGGTGAGAAGCCCAGACTGTGCGCAAGGTCATCACCAAGCATAAGCGCGTTAAGCGCCTTTGCACGGGTCATGGCAAAGATAAAACCTGCGGATATAAAAATAAATCCATAAGGGATTACCGACCAGTCTGCAAGAGACAGGTCCCCGAAAATCCAGAGCGTCGCGCGCCTTAAACCTTCATCACTGGAAACGCTCATAAGAAGCATAAGCATGGCTGAAAAGAGAAAGCCGAGACCCACCCCCGCAAGCAGGAGCCTCTCGGGCCAGAATCCTCCCCGTTTCCACCCCATGGCGCCTACAAAAACCCCAGTTATCAAGGCGCCGATGAAAGCAAGAAGAGGTATTGTTACAATCCCAAAATAGGAGAGCCCCATAATTATTCCGAATGCAGCTGCAAGCGCGGCCCCGCTTGATATGCCGAGGATATACGGATCAGCAAGCGGGTTTCTCAGTATCCCCTGAAGCACAGCGCCTGAAGCTCCAAGTGCCATGCCCATAAGCATAGAGACCACAATTCTCGGAAGCCGTATGGAAAGAAGGATCTCTCTCTCAACCCCGTTAAAATTAAATGGATTGATAGGCGTTGGACCGATGAATAAGGCTAGAGTAAAGATCGCCGCTGCTATAAGTGTTATTAAAGTAAATTTTAGTTTCATAGTATTCCAAATAAAAGGATTCAAGTGGTCAAGGGGCCAAGGGTTCAAGTGAAGGTACAATCTTTTTCACTCGAATCCTCGAACCCTCGGACCCTTCTAAATGTTTTCCCAACTCCTCTATTCCCTCTATCACCCGCGGCCCCAGCCTGTAAAGATGGTCACTTACAAAATAGACCTTGCCGGACTTAACCACCTTGAGACTTGAAAGCCGCTTAAGCAATCCGCTGGAGACATCTTCCATGCCTTTGCCTTGACCGATAAAGATAATATCAGGTGACTGCCTGAGGATCTCCTCAAGGGAGTATTTCGGGTACTCTATATCCGCATTTCCGGCAATATTCACAGCACCAAGGATATTTATGGCATCATCGACCTCTGTGCCGGGACCGGCTACGATCAGGGGTTCCGGCCAGATTACGAAGAGAACCTTCTCTCCTCTTCCGCTTTTATGTTGCTTTACCCTTTCCAGCGCATTTTCAATATCTGAAGCAAGGGCATTAAAACGCTCTCCCTCATTAAGTGCAGCCCCCATCTTTCTTATGCCGTCAGGAAGTTCCGGTATCGTCCGCGCGCGGAATACGTATGTTTTTATCCCAAGAGACTGGAGTCTCAAATCAAATTCCTTCGGGTTTCCATCCGTGGTCATAATAACTATATCCGGTTGAAGAGAGACAACCGCTTCAAGGGAGGGGTTTGACATCCCGCCTATCTTCGGCTTCAGCTTTGCCTCTTCAGGATGATCACAGAATGTTGTTACACCAACAATATTATCTCCAAGTCCGGCAGCAAAAAGGATCTCGGTTGTGCCTGGAGAGAGGGAGATGATGCGCTTTGGCGCCTCAGCGTAGGATACGGTTAACAGTGACCAGTTGCCGGTTACCAGGAAAAGAATAAAGATAAATATATTTAGCTTTGTTACCATAAAAAATCCCCTGCCTTCAATAAAGAAAGCCGGGGATAAAAGCCAAAATAACCTTTATCCTCACAGCCTCTTACCACGAAGGCTTCTTCAGTGAGGTATATTCAGGCAGGTCTTCTGGCTCACCCGGCCTTTATCCGCCTTCCCTTTCCGGACTTCTGAAAAGTGGCTTTACGATAAAGGTGTTATTCCGGCTCTGCCGGAATCAGGATTTACAGCGGCGGGTCCGCTCCAGCATTTCACTGGATTCCCCTTTAAGCCCCTAAGGGCGCCTGAACAACGCAGATGATTATAACTTATAATCTTTGGAGAAAGTCAAGCTGGTGGGGATACCAGGAGATGGTTATCGAGGATATAAAGATAGGCTCTTTGGATTCGTCAAAAATCCTGGAAACCGCGGTCGAGCCTTTCTACGGTTGGTATCGCTTAAAAAGAGAGCTTGTCTCTATAAAAAAGGTCCTGATTATAATTCCTGACTTGTTATCAACTTACAAAAGCACGAGGGTCGGGGTGACACATTGCACAAGCCAGATGTATTCTCTTGAAAATACTCGGGAATCTGAAGCAACATTGACAAACTCGTAATAAATCCTGAAAAGCAGTTTTTTGTCATTCAATATCATCAAATCCCCCTTTTTCTCCGCCTCAGGCGGATTCGCCGAGGAGAAAAGGGGGGGGAATAGGATTCATCACCTCTTTGGCAAAGAGGGGTGTGGGGAGATTTTTAAATGTGTTATCTTACTAATGCGCTTATATAGTAACTTGAAAAGATTATTTCTTATTTCAATTATGGGAAGAGGGTAACAGCCAATGCTTGATACTTTAAAAAAGGTTTTCGGGTTTCAGGACTTCCGCCCCAACCAGGAGGCCATTATCAGGAATATCCTGGATAAAAAAGATGTTTTTGCAGTAATGCCTACCGGGGGAGGGAAATCGCTCTGCTACCAGCTTCCCGCCAGGATGATGGATGGCACAACGGTCGTTATAAGCCCGCTCATATCCCTGATGAAGGACCAGGTGGATGCCGCATTGGAGAACGGTATCTCCGCAGCCTTTATAAACAGCTCTCTTAAACCGCAGGAGATGTCTTCTGTATTCCGTAAACTTAAAGGCCGGGAGATAGAACTTCTGTACGTTGCTCCAGAGCGGTTTGCAATGCAGGGTTTTCTCGATCAGCTGAAAACCATCCCCATATCTCTGTTTGCCATAGATGAAGCTCACTGCGTCTCTGAATGGGGACACGACTTCCGGCCTGATTATCTGCGCCTCTCAAATATTACAAAAACCTTTCCGGATATCCCGGTTGCGGCCTTTACCGCAACAGCCACCTCAAAGGTGCAGGATGATATTATCAGCAAAATAGGCCTCAGGTCCCCGTTTACAGTGCGCGCATCATTTAACCGACCCAACCTCTTTTATAAGGTGAAGAACAAAAACGGTATGGAATCACAGCTCCTTGAGTTTCTAAGGGAACATCCCGGAGAGCCGGGCATAATCTACCGCACCACCCGCGATTCTGTTGAAGACCTTGCCGCCCTTCTTTCAGCCAACGGCATTAAGGCCCTGCCGTATCATGCCGGCCTGACCTCTGAAGAGAGAAAGAATAACCAGGAGGCATTTAACAGGGATGAGACAACTATTATTGTGGCAACGATCGCCTTCGGCATGGGAATAGACAAGTCAAATGTCCGCTTTGTAATCCATGCTGACCTGCCGAAAAATATAGAGAGCTATTACCAGGAGACCGGCCGTGCGGGGCGTGACGGAGAGCCTGCCGACTGCATACTCTTCTTTGGAAGGGGCGACATCCCGAAGATCAGGTACTTTATCGAGCAGATACCTGATGATCAGGAACGGGCCATTGCCATGGAGAAGCTGAACCGGACGGCGCGGTATGCATCGCATAATCTCTGCAGACGCAGACAATTACTTGAATATTTCGGCGAAAATTATCCTGAAAAAAACTGTAAAGCCTGTGACATCTGTACCGGCATGGCTGAAAAGATTGATGTTACCACTGACGCGCAGATACTGATGTCAGCCATATCACGGACCGGCCAGCGTTTCGGGATCACGCATATCATTAATATTGTTACCGGCGCAGATACAAAACGTATACGCGAGCTGGGCCATGAAAAGATAAAGACCTATGGCAAGGGCAAAGAGAAAGATAAAAATCACTGGCGGTTCCTCGTTGACGAGCTTCTTGCCCAGGATGTCATCAGACAGGACGGCGGACAGTATCCTGTATTAAAGCTGACGGCAAAGGGGAATAATGTCCTCAACGGCAACGAAGAGGTCACGGCATTAAAGAGGGAGGAGACGAAAAAGCGGTATCCTGCCGGAAAAAGCGGTGAGTTTGAGCCATATGACGATGCCCTGTTTGAAAAGCTTCGCAGACTGCGAAAAGAGATCGCTGATGAACAGCAGGTCCCCCCTTATATAATATTTTCAGACAGGACCCTTCATGAAATGTGCAGATACTATCCTGTAGATTTGTCTCATATGAAGAATATCAGCGGCATCGGAGATGCCAAGCTTGAGCGGTACGGAACCGCTTTTGTAAAAGTGATAAAAACATATCTGAATGAAACCCCCGGCATCTCGATCCCTGTCAGAGAGGCTTTTGCTCCGCCTATCAGTCGGCCGCAGAAAAATAAGAAGGGAGAAAGCCTTGAAAAGACCCTTGAACTCTTTAAGATAGGCCGCTCTATAGAGAGTATTACAGAAGAACGCGGCCTTGCGGCATCCACCATTACAGGACACCTTGAAGAGCTTATAAGAAGAGGAGATGACATTGATATAGACCGCCTTGTTGATCCTGCAACGCAGAAAAATATCAGGGAGTTCTTTCTCTCCAGAAAAGAATGGCAGCTTAACCCTGTCATTGAACACTTCAAAGGCGAGGTAAGCTATGAAGATGCAAAACTTGTCAGGGCCTATCTACATCGGAAAACCCGGACTATGAAGGTCGGACCTTCATAGTTTACTCCCCGATGATCTTCACAAGCACCCGCTTCTTTCTTCTGCCGTCAAACTCTCCATAAAATATCCGCTCCCATGTTCCAAAATCGAGCTTGCCGTCTGTCACAGCCACCACAACCTCCCTGCCCATAATCTGCCTCTTCATATGCGCGTCCGCGTTATCCTCGCCCACATTGTGCCTGTATTGTGAAGTGGGAGCATGCGGCGCCAGTTTTTCGAGCCAGACATCGTAATCATGATGCAGGCCGGACTCATCGTCATTGATGAATACAGAGGCGGTGATGTGCATCGCGTTGCACAATACTAATCCGTGTTTAATGCCGCTCGCCTTCAGACACTCTTCGACCTGCGGGGTGATGTTTATGAAGGCTCTTCTAGTCGGCACCTCAAACCAGAGTTCTTTACGGTAAGACTTCATATGTCCTCCATTTAATCAAAAGAATTCCCTGTAGTCTCCCCCACCGCTTTGCTTCGCAAAGCGAAGCAGTGGGGGCCTACTTCTGGCTGCATCGGGATCAATCATATACTCTCACGTCTTGTCGTCACTTCAAACCAGTGTTCTTTGCAAAATGACTTCTTCCCCCCTCTTTTATTATAGATATAGCTTCATATGCTTTGCACGGTTCCATTAATTATGATAATATAGGTGTTTCTAAAAAAATATTTGTTTTCATTGTTCAGGAGAAGACATTATATGAAGATAGCTGTTGGAGTCGATATAGGCGGTACCAACATAAAGACCGTCGTCGTATCCGAGAAAGGTGAAATTCTCTCAAGCCTGTCGCATCCTACCCCCCGCAAAGAGGATAAAGTTGCCTTAAAAGACCTCATGGTAGGAGTACTGAAAGAGATTATAAACGAAGATTATCTTAAAGAAATTTCATCTTCAAAATCAGGCATAGATGATATCGCCGGCATCGGATTCGGGATTGCCGGACTTATTGACAGTAAAGAGGGTGTTGTTATTGAATCACCTAATATCCCGAATATCAACGGACTCAATATAAAAGAGATCTTTGAAAAAGAATTTCCTTTCCCCGTGGTAGTGAATAATGACGCAAATATCTGTGCTTATGGTGAAAAATGGTGTGGAACAGGAAAAGATTTCGATAATTTTATAGTTCTTACACTGGGTACGGGATTAGGGGGAGGTTATATATACAGGGGAGAATTATACGAGGGCGCTTTCGAGGTCGGACATATGGTTATAGAACCAAACGGCCTCTTCTGTACATGCGGCAGTTCAGGATGCCTTGAATCATACGCATCCGGAAGGGCCATTGTGGAGAGGGCGACCACGGCCATGGAGAAGGGTGCGGAGAGTATCCTCACCAAATGCTGTGACGGCAATTTTTATAAAATAACCCCGGAAGACATTTACAAAGCCGCTCTTGACGGGGACAACCTGAGCAGGGAACTCTTCAGACCTCTAGGTCATTATCTGGGGATAGGGATAGCAAACCTTATTAACCTCTTAAGCCCCGAGGCGGTAATCATCGGCGGCGGGCTTGTCGGGGGCTGGGACCTCTTTATCGACGAACTGGGAAAAGAGGTCTCAAAAAGGGCGTTTAAGCCTCTTAAAGCAAGAGTCAAGATACTGAAGACGGTCTTAAATAAAGAATGCGGTTCTGTAGGTGCCGCAGGGCTGGCCTTTAACGCCGCGAAGCATTCCGCAAAATAAACACATGTCCTTCACCAACACAAGAAACTTCTCCATTATCGCCCATATTGATCACGGGAAATCCACGTTAGCAGACCGTATCCTTGAGGTTACCGGCGCCCTGTCGCAGAGGGAGATGAGAAAACAGGTTCTTGACTCAATGGACCTGGAACAGGAACGCGGGATCACCATCAAGGCACATGCGGTAAGGCTCGTTTACAAAGCAAAGGACGGCAAAGATTACATACTTAACCTGATCGACACGCCGGGTCATGTAGACTTCTCCTACGAGGTGTCCAGAAGCCTCGCCTCCTGTGAAGGTGCGCTTCTTGTAGTTGATGCCACACAGGGGGTGGAGGCCCAGACGCTCGCTAACGCCTATCTGGCCGCCGAGCATAACCTTGAAATTATCCCCGTAATCAACAAGATCGATCTTCCCGGGGCCGAGCCTGAAAGGGTTAAAGAACAGATTGAGGACTCAATAGGAATAGACTGCAGCGACTCCATAATCACCTCGGCAAAAGAGGGCATCGGCATCAGGGAGACACTGGAAGCTATTATAAAAAGGATACCTCCTCCAGGCGGCAGTCTGAACAAACCACTGAAGGCCCTGATATTTGATTTATGGTTTGATAATTTTCAGGGGGTAGTCATGCTTGTCAGGGTGTTTGACGGCAAATTGAAGCGCGGGACCAAGATAAGGCTGATGGCCAAAGAAAAATCATATGAAGTCCTTGAGGTGGGGGTTTTTACTCCTCACAAAAAGGTCGTTG
>CAXMSH010000012.1:0-11366 GCA_964195875.1 Thermodesulfovibrionia bacterium | reverse complement strand
TAAAGCAAATACCAGATTTATTACTGATTACCGTTTACAACCTTCAGTTTTTTCGGTATACCGAAGTTGAAGACTTCAGGAAGTACTCAATAACTTTTTAAAACATTTTCAAAAAGCAATCATCAAGGGTATTCAGAGAGTTGTGATAGCTCGTTTACGGAAGGTTTACGGAAGGTTTTTAGAGCTATTTTCTATAGCTAACTACTTAATTTATAAAGAAAGCAATGGCGGGAGTGTGTGGGAATCGAACCCACCCTGCCCGCTTTTGGCAGGCAACACCGGATTTGAAGTCCGAGAAGGACACCAGAACCTTATACACTCCCAATATCTATAATAACCAAATCACTAACGGTGTTATCACCGGATTTTCCGCCTCGGGCGAGATCTCGCAAATTCCACTGAACTGTGCGGAGAAGTCCGAGAAGGACCCCGTATAGCTACGCCACGGGGCAGGCCCGTATTGCAACGCAACGAGACACGCACCAGAACCTTATACACTCCCAATATCTATAATAACCAGTAACTAGTAACAGGTAAACTAAATAACCAATAACCAAATATATAATACCAACATTGAATAAATTTGTGTTACTTTTGGGATCATCGGTCTCGCTCTGAAGACCTAAAAAACCCTGCGCAGTCTCCCACGTAGGGTCTTTTGCATATACTCTTCTATCTTACTTTTTCTTAAAGAGACTCACATACTGGCCATACCCCTCTTTCTCCAGATCCTCTTTTGGGATAAAACGAAGCGAAGCAGAGTTTATACAGTATCGCAGACCGGTCGGCGCCGGTCCGTCATTAAATAGATGCCCAAGGTGGGAATCCCCTTTTTTGCTCCTCACTTCTGTCCTGGTCGAGAAGAAGCTCTTGTCTTCCTTCTCGACGATATTTTCCGGCTCAAGAGGTGTCCAGTAACTCGGCCATCCGGTACCGGATTTATACTTTTCCGTGGAGCTGAAGAGAGGCTCGCCCGAGACGATATCAACATATATCCCTTCTTTCTTGTTGTCCCAGTATTCGTTGTCAAAGGACCTCTCGGTGGCGTCTTCCTGCGTGACTTTATACTGCAACGGGGTTAAACTCTTCTTCAGTTCTTTCTTGGAGGGTTTCATATATACCTTCTTTCCTTTCCCTTTAAGATCCATCCCGGCCTCGTCTGCCCAGACTTTATCGAGATACTTGTCTCTCCCCGATCCATATCGGTATACCTTATACCTGATCGGGTTCTTTTTGTAGTAATCCTGATGATACTCCTCAGCCCTGTAGAAGGTGGTGGCGGGAGTAATTTTCGTAACAATCTGTTTATCATACCTGCCGGATGCCTGAAGAGCGTCCCTTGATGCCTCAGCCAGTCTCTTCTGCTCATTGTTATGATAAAAGATCTCGGATCTGTATGATGTACCCCTGTCTACAAATTGTCCGCCGCTGTCAGTCGGGTTAATCTGCCTCCAGAAGATATCGAGCAACTCGTTATAGGTAATTACAGAAGGGTCATACGTAATCTCAACCGCTTCGGCATGTCCGGTTGTGTCGGATGAGACCTCTTTATATGTCGGATTCTTCTTATGCCCCCCGATATAGCCTGAGACTACGTCGTGTATCCCGGGCTTCCCTTCATACGGCGGCTCCATGCACCAGAAACAGCCACCTGCCAATGTGGCCTTCTCGAGGTTTGCTGAATACGCAGCACCTGATATCACGCATATAGAGAAGATACTCACGAATAATGTACTTATCATTTTTTTCATCTTTTCTGCTCCTTGCTGATGGATTCAACACCACTTCTGAAAGTCCCTGAATCTGATTTTATCTGTCTCTTATTTATTTTCATATGTATTGCGTTAGATTTGCAACCCCCGACTGCTCCGGCCAACTCTCAAAAAGAAAACAAATGCTCAAAATTCCTTCCCAGACCTTTCAAGATCAAGCACAAATTGCTTAACATGTCCCCTGAAAAAACTTTTGATCTTCTCCCACTTTATTTTTCTGTTCTCCAGATAAGCTGGTTCCGGATCAGAGTCTGCATCTGAGAAGTAGACCAGAGATTTACCTATGTGCACCGGGTTAACTCTTTCTTTACCAAAACGCCTCATCATATGGTCTGCTATCTTGTGAAAAGGCATCTCCTGTAAAATGACAAAAAGGTCAACAAAGTCCCTTTTAGTTCCTCTTTGGCTTATAGCGATAACTTTCATAGATGCTATATCTGGTATTCCGGCAATCCGGATTTTTCTATAGATAACCGGCTTTTCTAAAAATTCATAATCATACTTAAATAACGAGACCTTTATCCCTCCGACTTCCGCGATAAGAGATCCTTCCTCTGCAGAGATAATCTGAAATGTATTTTCGATTCTTCTGATCTTCGAAATGACTGATTCTATCTGAAAATCCTGATTAGTGAAGAAATCGAGATCATAAGATATTCTATGGCCAAGCTGTACGGCCAGGGCTGTCCCGCCTGCCAATACCGCCTCATGCATTAAAAAAACATCATTCAGGCTCTCCAGAACTTTCCAGCCCTGCCCGGGAAGACACTCTCTATGCATCCTCTACTCCAAACCATAGTTTCCAGAAGGTGCGTGACTTGTCGCTAATACCCTTTCTCGTGCTGAGAACTTCAAGAATGTTTTGAACGGTATATACTCTCTGCAGCCAATTAAGGGCCTCCAGATTACCTAATTCAAGCACCCTTTCAATGATATATCGGGCATTCCTTTTGACATGGATATTTTTCAAATTCGTATCCCAGAAGAGATTCCTGAACCGTTCCGGCACAGCGGTCGTCTCTTTCTGGTCAATTATCATCTTCTCTACCGCCGGATCATCAGCAGAACCCAGGTATCTATGAACGACTTTCTTCCCTTCCCGGGTGACAAGATAGGCATACCGTCTGTTTTTTACTCTTTTTGTAATGATACCCATAGTTAATTATACCACATACCACACATTGTGTGCTATTTATTAATTTCTTGATTTAGCTGAATGGACAGAATTAACAGGAAAGATAGGGAACGGACAGAATAATAATTAAACCTTAAAACTCAGTAAGTTAGCCAAAACTCAACCCAAAGGCCAACTTAGCTAAATTTGGCGTAGGAGTACGGGATGGAGACCAGTACCTGCTAAATAACAACCCTAACTCTCACCGCTTCCACTCCCCGCTCTTGCCGCCGCGTTTCTCCATAAGCATGATATCAGAGATCGTCATTCCCTTATCAACAGCCTTGCACATGTCATAGACTGTCAGGGCGGCAACCGAGACGGCTGTCATAGCCTCCATCTCAACCCCTGTCTGGCCGGAACATTTTACGGTTGCCTCGATGAGAACCTTCTTCTTCTTTTTATCAATTGAGAAATCCACGCTCACTGATGAGAGGTTCAGCTGATGGCATAATGGGATAAGCACGGCCACCTGTTTTGCAGCCATGATACCGGCAAGCCGCGCGGCACCAAATACATCTCCTTTTGGTATGCTTCCCTCAGTTATAAGGTCGAGGGTCGCCTTCTTCATGGAGAGGGAACCTGCGGCAACAGCTTCCCTGTCGGTTACCGGCTTATCAGCTACGTTAACCATTCTTGCCCTGCCCTTTTTATCGATGTGTGTAAGTTTCTTCATGTGACTATCTTTATTTCGTCACCTTTCTTCACAGGTCCGCCTCTAAGCACCTTCACAAAGATGCCTTCCTTGGGCATTACACAGTCTCCTGCCTGGTAATATATGGCGCATTTGTTGTGACACTCCTTGCCGATCTGGGTAACTTCAGCCTCAACATCCTTACCTATCGTTATCTTTGTGCCGACCGGAAGGGCGGGCAGGTCAATCCCGCTGGTCGTTATGTTCTCCGCAAAGTCTCCGGGGTTGACATCAAGCCCCTTCTGCCGCATCTTTTCGATACTCTCTATGGCGAGCAGGCTCACCTGCCTGTGCCAATCTCCGGACGCATGCGCGTCCCCTTCAATTCCAAAGTCCTCCCTGAGCAGGACTTCGTCTGTCCCCTTCTTTCTTTGACCTTTCTTCTCGCTAATGTTCACTGAAACTACTTGCGACTTCATAGATGAATCCTCATTTTACAGCTAACCCTACTTTACGAGTTAATAGAGGGGTCACAGATAAATTCAATTATACCACACAGATAGTCTGATTTAGGGCCAGTTTAATTCACCCGTTTGGTAATACTTCAGCTATGGGTGTTTACTGTCTGTCATTCCGGCTTGTCCGGAATCTTTTTTCAAGAAGGATTCCTGACGCACGGAGCCCTGTCCCGGCTTGACCGGGGTTTGCGGGAATGACAAATCAAATGTTTTTCAACTAATTTAGTGAGAGATTACCCGTTTGTGCTCTATTTTTTGACATCGTTATGACAAATGTGTTATAACGGTAGTATGGATATCCGTTCAAAGATATGGCTTGAGATTAAAGGAGAGCCTGTATTCGGCAGTGGAAGGGAGGCGCTCTTCAAGGCTATCGACAGGACAGGATCGATCAATAAGGCCGCCAAAGATATTAAGATGTCATATAGAAAGGCATTGAGCTACATACAGACTATGGAGCAGAGGCTCGGCAGAAGGCTTGTGGAGAGGAGAACCGGGGGCCTTCACGGCGGCGGCGCAGTGCTTACAGATGAGGGCAGAGAGTTCTTAAGAAAATACGAATTACTGGAAGATGGCGTAAATGAAATGCTGAACCGGAAATTCAGGAAGATATTTGGTAATGTCAGTAAGGGTAATAAATCACCCTTCAGCAACCAAAAGTAGGCGCTTCTAAGCGGACTACAGGTAATTATTAAGTTGAAGATGAAATCAGCACAGCCTCTTAAGGATTCATACAACCGTCAGATAGATTATATCCGGATATCCGTAACAGATAAGTGCAACCTCAAATGCGTATACTGCATGCCTTCAGAGAGTCTTAAACTCTTTAAACAAAAAGATGTTATGACCGATGATGAGATACTCAGGTTCATTCGAATCGCCGTCAGACACGGTCTTAGAAAAGTCCGTATTACAGGCGGAGAACCTCTTACGAGAAAGAATGTAACCGGTCTTATCTCTTCTATCAAGAAGACAGGAGTTCGCGACTTAAGCATCACTACAAACGGTATTTTATTGTCAAAGAGTGTGGATGATCTGAAGAAGGCGGGACTTGATCGCGTGAATATCAGCCTCGACACAATGGATCCGGATAAGTACAGGTCCATAACAGGGAGCGGTGATATTGACCTTGTATGGGAATCCATAAGGAGAGCGGAAGAGACCGGACTGACCCCTGTGAAGATAAATGTTGTCCCGATAAGGGGAATTAATGACGACGAAATATTGTCCTTTGCATCTCTAACGTTTAAAAACGACTTTCATATAAGATTTATTGAGTTCATGCCGGCAACGGATAACGGTATCTGGAGTAAAGACAAATGTGTCAGTTCAGCAGAGGCCATGAAGAAAATATCAGCGCTTGGCAGTCTTGAGCGTCTCAAGTTCAGAGGAAGGGGGCCTTCGAGAAATTACCGAATTAAGGGGGCAAAAGGAGTTATAGGTTTTATCAGCCCGCTGAGTGATCATTTTTGCGGCGATTGCAGCAGACTGCGGCTCACTGCCGACGGGGAGATCAGGCCGTGTCTTTTTTCAAACATCAGGATTGACATTAAGACTCCAATGAGAAACGGTGCATCTGATGAGGAGATTGACGACCTCTTCTGTCAGGCGGTAAAAGTTAAACCTCAGAGACATCTGCTGAATGAAGATATAACATCAGCCAGCCACCTGAAGTCCATGCATAAAATCGGGGGGTAATTTTAGACAGGATGCGAAGGCACAAAGTAGCAAAGGCACATAGGCACAAAGTTAAAAAGGAGAATTACCTAGTACCTGGCCTGTCGAAATTACTTACAAACTCTCCATCAAACTACCCATAACCTCCCCGGCGTCCTCTCTGAATATCACCGAGGCAAGGTGGTCCCACAGCGTTTCTGTGCGGTTTATGAAGATAAGCTTTGCCCCGGCGTTATATGCCTCCGGCGGGATCGATGCGGCGGGCTCAACCTGAAGAGACGAACCTATCATTAGGAATAACGAACAGCTTTTTGCGTACTCTACAGCCCGTATCATCTTCTCTTCAGGCATCGCCTGACCAAAAGATATCGTTGCAGGCTTCAGTAACCCGCTGCAATTCTCACACCGTAGATCTGTCTCTCCGGCATCGAGTCTGACCTGCACATCTTCTATGGGCATAATTTTCACGCACTCAAGACATAACGCCTTACGGTTTGTCCCGTGCAGTTCTATAACCATATCATCAGAACTTCCGGCTTCCTGATGAAGACCGTCTATGTTCTGTGTTATCAGGCATCTCAACTTTCCCGCCCTCTCCAGTCCGGCAAGAGCGTCATGTGCCCTGTTCGGCTTTGATCCCCTCATCTCACGGAATAGTTCCTTCTTCATCTGCCAGTACTCCACCCTTGCGTCATGACTTGAGAGGAACTCCTGATAAGTGACTATCCTGTAGCGGTCCCATACTCCGCCGGGACTCCGGAAGTCGGATATGCCCGATTCCGTGGATATGCCAGCGCCTGTGAAGGCGACGACATTATCAGTCTTTTTCAGAAGATCTGATGCCTCTTTAAGTCTGGTATCGAAATTTTTCATTTCCTTTATTTAGCCACAGACTCACACAGACTTACGACAGAATTAAATAAAAGAATCTTTAACGGCATTATGTCTTTAAGAGAAAACATATTTTAGTCTGTGAAAGTCCGTGGCAAAGAAGCAGTTTTGTGTTAATTCGAGGCTGAACAATCGGACATCTTAGCTATCAGTTCTTCTTCTATCCTCTCCGGAGATACCCTTCCCTCCATCACCATATTCTTTAGCGCATCTGTAATCACCCGTGTCTTTTTGTATCCGGCAACCCTCGCCTCTTCAATAACTGCCCAGTCCCCTGATCTTCTGAACTCACCATAAGCTGTAATTATCTCCGGGAAAAAAAGCTTCCTGAACCCCCCGAGAAGCGCGATATGGAAAGCAAGGGATCCGGCCTTTTTATTCTTTATAATATGAGTCAGCATGCCTGAATTACAGGTATCAGATAGGATGTCCTTGAGCCCCCTGACAAACATCTCAGCCCTGCTGTAGGGAAGCTTCAGTATCAGCTCCTTCCACCACTTCCCGAGCAGTCTCCTCTGTGACGCCTCTCCAATTTCATGATGAATATAGGAGGGGAGTTCCTCCCCCGCAATGTCAGTTATAGCAGAGTCAATCTCTTCTGATGAGAGGCTGACGGCCGACTTCTTTGATATCCCGTACTCTGAAAAGGCACGTGACAGGTTTGATTCATGCTTTATCGACTTCATCTCCTCAAACTTCTCCCATAATAACAACTTCATTATCTCATGCCTTATGATAATCGTATTCCCCTGAAGCATTGAAGGAGCTGTCGAGAGGTCCCGGACGATCTCCCGGACTGTTACGTAGATATTATAGGCCCCTCTCTTCTCCTTTCGTGAAATTTCAGCGAGAAAGAAGGTCGGCTTCAGGAGGTTTCCATAACCGGCCCCGTAGAGAAGACCCTCATGGAGCAGAACGGAGTTTATGCCCTTTAGATCAAAGGGCCTGTAGCGTTTACCGCTGATCTCAACCTTCATGAAATCATGGTCGCTCAGCTCTTCCCAGAGACTCTCCCTCTTCTCTATCCAGTCTCCGATCTCAACGCTCCTGACATTTTCCCACGGCTTGATCCCTTGCTCGGATTTGAATAGGTCCCTTACCCTCAGGAGCAGACCGCAGGGTGAATAGTAGCCCCAGTACCCGGCATCCGAGATATTGCAATTATGTTTTATCTGAGAAGCGATGTGGTCTAAATCCATAGGGTTCAAGGATTCTCCGCCACGGTCGAAGACTCGCCGAGGAGAGCGGATTCGCTGAGGCGAAAAGGGTTCAACCCCCCTACTTTCTTGCCTCCACTGATTCGCTCTGCGAATCAAAGATGTGGGGCCAAAGCAAAAGTGGAAGGGGGGCAGGGGGTTCAAGGAGAATAACCAATGACCAATGACCAATAACCAATGTATTTATATTCTTAATTTTTGATCTCACTATTCACTTCAGTAGAAACTTCCTGACATCACCCACGCGCAGAGTGATTTTATTACTATCAAGGTATTCAAGAAATGGAAGGGCATATTTTCTGGTGGTTCCAAGAATATCCCGAAACTCACCTACACTCATCTCTGCCTTTTCATTAAAGAACTTCCTGAGGCCGTCGATCATCTTATCATAACTGCCTGCAGTAAGATAAAGGGCATCATTAATCCTGACAAGCCTGCCCTTTGATGCCATGATCTTTAATAACTCATCAAGCTCTTTCTGGTTTATGGAGAGCGCACTGCTGAGCTCCTCTTTTGCCGGGGGCTGAAACAATGCCCCTTCCAGACTCTTTAGTATCTTCTCCTCCAGGAGCACTTTGTCCTCATCAAGGGAAATATTGAAACTCCCTAACCGGAGCATCTCCTTATCAGGGACAACATCCCTGACAATTGCAATAAGCTCTTCAAACATCTTCTGGTCAAGACCCTTAAATACCGCCCTGAGGGATTCCTTTAACATCCCCGGCTTCAGGGGGTTTCTTCTATGAAAATCCTCAAGTGTTGAGGCGGCCTTTTTTGAAAAAATATCAAATACCTTTTTATCAATGAGCCTCTCATCACACCTTATTACACTTCCTTCATTTATCAGCGCCTCTATAGCCCTTCCAATCTCCCGCAATTCAGCATTAACCCATCCCTCAAGCCCTGCCTGTGTAATTCCGCCAGGCCCGCTGTTGAATACCTTCATGCGTATCTTATCCCCAAGTTCTCCGCCTTCAAAAACCTCGAGGTCATCATATCCGTCCGCTCTTCTCCTGCGTTTTGGTGATGTATCAAGTATCTCACCTCCCCCGATAGTCATGAGCGGTGAAAATCTCCTGATAATATACCTGTCACCCGCCATCACCGCGATCCGGCTATTAAACCTGAACTGGCAATACGCATTTTCGCCCGGCTTCAGTGCTTTATTATCAAAAATGATGATCCTGCCTATAAGCTCAGAAGTTCCTGTATGAAAGTGCACCAGACTCCTGTTCTTCAGTGAATTGATCAGCGAATCGCTCAATATTTCAACCGAGGCATCAACCATATAAGTAGGCTTTATCTTTTTTGGAGAGGTGATGACATCTCCCCTTTGAAGGTCCTCTTTCGCAACCCCCTGAAGATTTACAGCAACCCTCTGCCCCGCAAATGCCTTCTTAAGCATATCTCCATGACTCTGAAGCCCCCTCACCTTTGTCTTAATCCCCTCAGGCAGAACCTCAACGGGTTCATCGAGTGATATACTGCCTGAGACAGCCGTCCCGGTGACCACTGTCCCAAAACCCTTAAGGGTAAATACCCTGTCTACAGGAAGTCTGAATAATCCCTTAAGCGGCTTCGGTTCAACACCTGACGCGATCTCCCCTATCTTCTCTTTTAAGAGATCCACGTTCTGCCCTGTCTTTGAAGAGACAGGGATTATCTCGGCACCCTCAAGGAAAGTACCGCTGACAAAACCCCTGATCTCGTCGGTAACAAGGGTGAGCCATTCTTCATCAACAAGGTCTGTCTTGGTGACCGCGATCAAACCCCTCTTAATCTTCAACAGGTTGCAGATTGCAAGATGCTCCCTGCTCTGCGGCATTATTCCCTCATCAGCCGCAAATACCATGAGCAGGACATCCAGACCACCAGCACCTGCCAGCATGTTCTTTATAAGCCTCTCATGCCCCGGCACATCAACTATGCCGACCCTGAGGCCGTCAGGATAGGTCAGGTCCGCAAAACCAAGATCGATCGTTATCCCCCGCTCCTTCTCCTCCTTAAGCCTGTCAGGGTCTACACCTGTCAGCGCCTTTACAATAGCGCTCTTGCCGTGATCGATATGGCCGGCTGTGCCCAGGATGACGTATCTCATAGATTTATTTTGCCACAGACCTACACAGACTACTACACAAGTTAAAACAAAAAACTGATACTAATCTTTCAACAGACCTGCCGCTCGGCAGCCAAATTTTCACAGACACAAACAAAGTTAAAACCGGAAAAAAGTAAAAAATAAGTGAAGACCAAACGTTTTTCTTCTTTTGATCGTTTTTATAATTATTTGTTATTTAAGTCTGTGTGAGTCAGTGGCTAATAAAAGTCAGTGGCTAATTATTATTAAAAGACTCAATTACACAATTCACCAGGGTCTTCAATTCCTTATCCAGCACTGTCCTTGGGTCAATAAGAAGGGCATCTCCTTTAATCCTGACGATAACGGGCGTCCCGCCATTTCTTAACCTTGATTCCAGCGTATTAACAGAGAGCTTAAGAGGCTTTATGGATACAACATATGTAGGAAAGTCTGTTTCGGGAAGGGAACCCCCTCCAGCCCGTGACTGGTCATGAATTACCGCGATATCCGCCTGTGAGGAGATCGCCCTCTTCAATGACGAGCATATACTTCCGGCCCTCCGCTTAATAAGCTTGACGGGTCGGGTCAACATACTTAGTACGGGTATATTTTTAATAGCCTCATCCTCATCAAGGTAATGCATCAGGGTCGCTTCAAGGGCCGCCAGGGTCAATTTATCTATCCTCAACGCCCTCAGTAAGGGGTTCTTCTGCAGCTTATGGATAAACTGCTTCCTGCCGATCACAATACCTGCCTGAGGTCCCCCGAGGAGTTTATCACCGCTGAAGGTCACGATATCCACCCCTTCCCTGATAAGACTCTGTACCGTGGGTTCGCCGGTTATTCCAAACTTATCCAGATCAATCATACAACCGCTTCCAAGATCAGCCATGACCGGCACCTTAAACTCCCTTCCAAGCCTTACAAGCTCCTCTGTCGTCACCTCTTCGGTAAACCCGATCACCTTATAGTTACTGGTATGCACCTTTAGCAGTAATGCCGTACTGCCGGACAGTGCGTTCTTATAATCGTCCGGATGGGCCTTGTTGGTTGCTCCTACCTCCCTCAAAACAGCGCCGCTTGACTTCATAACCTCCGGAATCCTGAAGGAACCGCCTATCTCAACAAGCTCTCCCCTTGATACTATGACCTCCCTATCCTTTGCGAATGTGTTCAGACAGAGCAAAACCGCCGCGGCGTTGTTGTTCACCACTATGGCATCTTCCGCTCCGCTCAGCTCTTTCAGAATATATTGAAGATGCGAATACCTCTTGCCCCGCTTACCGCGTGAAAGCTCATATTCGAGGTTGGAGTAACTTCCTGCGACATCTTTTATGTTATCTATGGCAGACTCAGAAAGGACAGCCCTGCCGAGGTTGGTATGGATTACCACACCGGTGGCA
>CAXMSH010000011.1:0-11530 GCA_964195875.1 Thermodesulfovibrionia bacterium | reverse complement strand
TATTCAGATGCGTGTTTGCCGGAGATAGCGCCAAATACAATTGTTTCGAGCAGGGAGTTGCCGCCAAGCCTGTTTGCGCCGTGGACACTTACACAGGCCGTCTCCCCGGCGGCATATAATCCTTTCACCACGGTCTCTGTACGGCAGTTTACATCTATTCCGCCCATTGTGTAATGCTGACCGGGCTGGACAGGGACAGGTTTTTCTATCGGGTCGATCCCGGCAAACTTGATTGAGAGTTCCCTGATACCCGGGAGCCTCTCCTTTATCTTCTCCTCCCCGAGGTGTCTGAGGTCGAGATGCATATATGAGCCGTCAAAGCCCTTCCCTTTTCTTATCTCCCTGATGGTGTTGCGGGCGACTATATCTCTTGGAGCGATCTCCATGGCCTTAGAGGAGTCCTCGTAATCAGAGAGATACCTGTTGCCATACTTGTTGACAAGTATTCCGCCTTCACCCCTTGCGCCTTCACTTATGAGAATATTCGTGCCGTATAGTGTGGTTGGATGGAACTGTATAAACTCCATATCCTTTAACGGAACTCCGGCTAGATAGCCAAGTGACATTCCCATCCCTGTGTTGATCAGGGCATTTGTAGAGTTGAGGTAGATTCTGCCGGCACCACCTGTGGCTAATATTACCGAATTGGAAGTAAACGCCATGATCTCTGAGTCCCTCAATCTGTACGCGGTAATCCCGTAGCAAGTAGAGTCTGACACTACTAAAGACATAACATGCCATTCATCATAAAATTCTATTAACCCGTCACTCTTTAACCTAATGCACTGCTCATAAAGGGTGTTAAGCATCGAATGTCCGATTCTGTCTGCCGCATAGGCGGTCCTCGGGTATGTACCGCCTCCAAAGGGTCTCTGGGCAATCTTTCCTTCATCCGTCCTGCTGAAAGGACATCCCCAGTGCTCAAGCTCTATCACCCTGTCAACAGCCTCCCTGCACATAACCGCTACAGCATCCTGGTCATTAAGATAATCGCCGCCTTTTACCGTATCCCTTGTGTGTGCTTCCCATGAATCATCAGCCCCCTCCGGGTGATTACCCAGAGAGACATTCACTCCTCCCTGGGCAGCCACAGAATGGGACCTTAAGGGATATACCTTGGAGAAGACCAGAGCCTTTACCCCGTTTCTCGCAGATTCGAGAGCGGCCCTGAGGCCTGTCAGACCTCCCCCTATTATGATTATGGAATCTTTCATCGTTCCCCTGGCTTTATTTAATAATATTCGTAACTACTCATCTATGTTAATTCCCCCCTTTAGCAAAGGGGGAGCCTTAGTAGATATAAATATTCTACAGAATGTAATACATAGCAAAAATAGCGCCGGAAAAAAGGCTTAGGTATGCCGTCTTCTTCTGGAGCCATGTGAGTGATGTTAGTTCAATAAAGATAATCCTGATTCCGTTAAAAGCGTGAAAACCGAGTGATACGACTGCAATATAAGCGAACATATCATTCCTTAAGAACTCAATTATAATAGAATCCTCTATTGAGAGGTAAAATGAGACCAGGGAATTTGTAATTATATGCTGAGTCAGGAAAAGCAGGATTATGAGTCCGGTAACCCTGTGGAGTATAAACATGAAATGCCCGGCCTGAATGTTATGGATAAAGTCCGTAAAGAGATTAAAGGGCACCCTCCACCACTTGCCCCGCAGTGACTCATCAATTATCCCCCACAGACCGTTCAGTCCGTGTGCCACGGCGCAAAAGATAAACAGAGAGTCGAAAACAAGTTTTCCGGTAAGGGGCGCACTAAAGAGATGAAGATAAAGCCCGGCCAATAAGTATAACGCCGTAAGGAGCTGTAACATCCATAAGATTAGACCCGGCATCGTTTTTTTACCTTGTACAGTACCTGTATCTTAAATTAATTTAATTAGCGCAATCTGGACAGATAATAACCTGGATTAGTTTATTATTATAAAGGCGTGAAGTCAATTTATGGTATAAATAATGTGCTCAATTTCCCCCGCATTTCAGAAGAACCAGATTGCGCGTGCTTTCAGACAGCGGCAATTGAAGTTTCAGGATCTTCTTTACAGCGTCTCTGTATTCAGGAATCTTCTCTAATTCCTTTAATTCATCCGAAAGCCCGGGGCCCTTACTGAGGACTATCAGGCATTCTTCACCCAGATAGGGACAGGTCATCTTAAGAAGGTCCTTTATCCGGAACGTTGCCCTTGAGACTAAAACGTCATAATCCATTTTATTATTTTTGCAGAGGTCCTCTAACCGTTCCTCTATGACATTAACCTTTTGCAGTTTCAGGGTCCTGATTATATGTCGAAGAAACGCGGCCTTTTTCCCTGAAGACTCTATAAGGGATACTTCTGTTTCTGGTCTTATAATACTAATCGGTATGCCGGGGAATCCCGCGCCGCTGCCTGCGTCGGCAATATGTAAGGGGCCTTCAGGGATTAACTTCAGGTACAGCAGGGAATCAAGGAAGTGTTTTATTATTATCTCATTATCGGACGTGATGGCGGTAAGGTTGTATGCCCTGTTCCACTTTTTCAACTCCCGGAGTAATGCCATGAAAGTTTCAATCTGGGCTTCGGTAGCCGGAATATCCAGCTCACTCAGGCCTTTTTTAAGTAGTTCTTCAGTGTTCATAATAAATAAATATTTACCGTTCTACATAAATTGAGCGATGTATTAGCAAAGCGGTTATATAAAGCGCTTTCATGAATAGATAAATCGATGGATTTTATCATATTGTGCCTGTCAGTATTTAATCACCTGAGAGGCGAATGTTCTACAGCCGGATAAAGCTATCCTTAAGGTATCGAAATCTATTCTTTCAATCGCTTCACATAACCTTAATATTCAGTCAGACGTCTTTTTCTGCTTTATCAGGAGCCACTCTTTATTTTTGAGGTGTACTAACGTATAGACCCCTTTAAGTCTTTTGCCGTTTAGTGAAAAGACTATACGCTTTGGAGTCTCGGATTCCAGTTCATATGTCCCACTGTCCCAGATCTTTACCTCTCCGGCGCCGTATTCCCCTTCAGGTATTGTGCCCTGAAAATCAATGTAGTCGAGGTCATGGTCTTCTACCTGGATCGCGAGGCGTTTTACTGACTCCTTTTCAGGGGGCCCCTTTGGTACAGCCCAGCTTTTAAGTGCCCCTTCCTTCTCAAGCCTGAAGTCCCAGTGCAGGTGACTTGCATGATGTTCCTGAATAACAAAGCGTTTCATATATGAAACAAAGGGTTCAAGGATTCAAGGGTTCTCCCGACAAATCGGGATTCGCTGATGCGAAAAGGGTTCAAGTGTAAATAAATATGAAAATATTATCAAATAAAACTTTCCGAAATTTTGCATTTTGATCTTTGATTTTTAATTTTACTATTTGATTCCTGTATGTACCGTTGTTATCCCAAAGGTTAATGAATGATATTTGACCTTTCTTAAGCCGGACTCCTCCATAATTTTTTTGAGCCCTTCGGGTGGAGGAAAGTCAATGACCGAGTCAGAAAGATACCGGTACGCACTCTTTTTACCCGATATAACACTGCTGATAAAGGGAAGCACTTTTGTGATGTAGAATCGGTATGGCCGTTTGAAGAGACGGTGCTGCTGACTGGTAAACTCAAGTATAACGATCTTCCCTCCATCTTTAACGACCCGTGCCATCTCTTTTATCCCCTGCTGATAGTCCTGAATATTGCGTATACCAAAAGCTATAATTGCCGCGTCAAAATAATTGTCCCTGAAAACAAGCGAGTTAATATCTCCTGTGCCGAGTTCGATCCTTTCCCGGTATCCTTCCTTTATAACTTTCTCTTTGCCAAGTTCTATCATCTTTCCACTTAAATCGACGCCGACCACCTTTATTCCGGGGGGGTATCTTTTTGCGATCTCTATCGCTATGTCGCCTGTTCCCGTGGCGATATCCAGAAATGTCCCATTGTCGATATCCGGCAGCTTGTCCACGGCATATTTACGCCAGTAGCGGTCCCTTCCCAGGCTCAGGAGTCTGTTGAGCAGGTCGTATCGGGAGGCGATTGAGGAGAACATCGCCTCTATTTTTGCAGAATCTTTAGCTGATTTTTCCATTTTTTCAGTATGAGTGAAGTTTGACTAACTCGTAATGAACCCTGAAAAGCAGTTTTTTTGTCATTCCCGTGCTTAAGGCACCTACTGTTGGTGAAAACGGGAATCCAGTCATTAAATAAATTTTCTGGTTCCCCGCCTACGCGGGTATGACGACTTTTTACGAGTGCATAAAGTTTATAACAGACATCCTGTCCTGTCAATGTTATGAAACATACATGCTGATTATTTGAAAGTAACGATCATCATAACGTATTATTAATGATGCTAAAGACCTTTAATTCAACCGGTATAGGCAGTTTGCCGCATAAAGACCCTGAGGAGGCCTGCAGGGTCATCTTTGATTCAGTCGATATCCCTTTCTGGCCACAGCTTCCGCACAGGAGCTTTCTTGAGTTTATGGTACCCCAGTATTCAGAGGGGTTCCCGTTCGTGAGGATCCAGGGGGAGAATATCCATGTTGAAAAGGCTAATGATGAGGATTTAACCGTATTCTATGAAGCGATTGCTGCCAAAACCGGCTTCCCTATATCCAGAGAGTATGCCGCCGGGTTCTATGCGTTTATCGATATTCTTAAAGATAAGGGGGGGAGGCTTGATACCGTTAAAGGGCATGTTACCGGCCCTCTCACCTTTACGCTCAGCCTGACGGACGAGGAGAAACGCCCTATCTTTTTTGACGAGGAGCGGCGTGAACTCGCCCTTGAGCTTCTCAAGGGCAAGGTCATATGGCAGGTCGAAAAGCTGAAGCAGTATGCTGACGAGATCCTGATATTTATTGATGAGCCGGTACTCTCGGCACTAGGTACCTCCGCCTACATAGCGGTGGATATGTCGGAAGCCCAACGGATGCTTAAGGAGATCGTCGCCTGTATCAAAGAGTCCGGCGCCCTTGCGGCAATCCACTGCTGCAGTAAGGCTGACTGGCCGCTGGTCTTTTCCACGGGAGTGGATGTATTCAATTTTGATTCCTACTATTTCTGGGATACGCTCAGCATCTATCCTGATGAAGTAACGTCATTTATCGATAATAACGGAGTAATAGCGTGGGGTATTGTCCCCACCACTGACACGATCAGGGGGCTCACTCTCCCGGACTTGAGGGAACAGCTTGAGCGGGGATTGTCCTCATTGGTGAAGGCTGGTATTTCAGAGGAAAAACTGAGGAACCAGGTCCTGCTTACTCCCTCCTGCGGCACCGGTTCCATGGAGACTGATGACGCACTCAAGGTCTTCTCACTGCTCAAGGAATTGAGGAACAGTTATGTCGGGGGCTAAGGGTTTTATATCATTTGAGGGCACCGAAGGGTCCGGCAAGACAACCCATGCAAGGCACCTTGCGGAATATCTGAAAAAAAAGGGGCATGAAGTGATCCTTACCGAAGAGCCCGGGGGTACAGATATTGGGCGCAGGATAAGGACCCTTCTGCTTGACCCTAAGAGCCGGATGGACCCTATGACTGAGTTGCTCCTCTATTACTCATCAAGGGCCCAGCATGTCAGGGAGGTTATTTATCCGGCACTTCTTAATAACACTATTGTTATTACAGACCGTTTTACGGACTCTACCGTTGCCTATCAGGGATACGCGAGAGGTATTGATCTATCCGTAATAAGCGCACTTAATGAGATGGTTGTTCCTGATCTGAAGCCTTTTATAACATTTCTGCTTGATCTTGATGTCGAGGAGGGACTAAGACGAAACAGGCGGGCAAACAAGGAGGACAGGTTTGAACTTGAGACAATAGAGTTCCATACCAGCGTCAGAAAGGGCTTCCTGAGGATTGCTGAAGAGGATAGCAAAAGGGTGAAGGTTATAGACGCATCCCGGGGAGCCGAAGAGGTCGGCAGGGAGATATTGAAGATAATGGAAGATTCATGGGTTTAAGGGATATCGTTGGACATGAAAAGCCGCTTGATATACTGAGAGGATATATCAGGAGGGCCCGCATCCCTCATGCCTTTCTCTTTGCAGGTGAAGAAGGGGTAGGCAAAAGACTCACTGCCGTTAATTTTGCGAAGGTGCTTAACTGTCAAAAGAATCTTGAGCTGTTTTCAGAAGCCGCTCCACGCACTATTCAGCATGATCCTGATTCCTGTGATGAATGTCCATCCTGCGTTAAGGCGGATAAGTCAGCGCACCCTGATATCTTTTTGATAGGTCCTGAGGGGGACGGCAGACAGATAACCGTCTCTTCAGTCAGGAGTCTCCAGGAGTCACTTGCCTACAGGCCTTTTGAGGGGCTCTGGAAGATTGCCGTCATAGATGATGCCGAGACAATGAATAAATCGGCTGCCAACGCATTTCTTGAGACTCTTGAGGAACCTCCACAGCAGAGCATTCTCATTATGGTCTCTTCCAGGCCGGATACGCTCCTTTCAACAATCAGATCCAGGTGTCACAGGATTAATTTCTCCCCCTTGCCTCTGAGTGAAATGGGAGATCTTCTTCAAGAGAAGATCGGGGGACTCGATCATGACGGGTCATTGCTCCTTGGCACTCTCTCAGGAGGCAGGTTCGGTTATGCAATGAATGAAGACCTGCTGAATCGGCGAGACAAGTCTTTCAGTGAATTCAGGGATATGCTATGCAACCCGGATAAAGATATCTGGGCTGATAGAGAGAGTATGGATGAATGGTTTGACTGGAGCCAGCTCTGGCTTCGTGATATAGCGGTCCTCAAGGCAACGGGGAAGAAAGAACTCCTGATCAATCATGATAAGGAATCCGATATAATGGACATATCAGAGAAGGCGGGGCTCAGGGATATACTCAGTCTGGCGAGTGAGCTTAGCAGGATAAAAAGAGAACTGCAATTCAATTTAAACAGGCAGTTGACCCTTAACTATACTGGTATTCTTCTCAGGAATGCACTGGGGAATAGTGGTTAAGACTAAGGGTAAGAACCTAAGTCTACGATTCGTAGGTTAGAGGGATTAAGATTTTAGGTGCTTTACATAACCTTTCCCGATATTGTCGGGAGCAAGAATAGCTCAATTTGGGTTATAATAGTTTAATTCTGGTTCATGAAACCATATTTTATGGCTGGCTGTTCTTCAAGCCACATTTATTTTTTTCGGGCTCTTCTATCAGTACAACTCCAGAGGTAAGTATATATGTCAGATAATACAAAAGAATCTGAAACAGGGAACAGAACAGAGGTTGCCGAAGGGTTTGACGTGATCGGAATCAGGTTTAAACCTGCTGGTAAGGTCTATCTCTTCAATAAAGGAGAAATGGCCCCGGAACCCGGGACCTGGGTTGTTATCGAATCGGATATGGGTTTAAGCGTTGGGCGTGTGGTGAAGGCCAAACACAGTATTGGGAAGTCCGAGCAGCCCCTGAAAAATGTGCTTAGGATAGCTTCTGAAAAGGATCTGGAGAACAACGCCAGGAACCGTTCTTTTGCGGATGAGGCAAAGGCCTTCTGTATTGAAAGGGTTAAGACACGTGAACTTCCCATGAAGATCATTTCAACAGAAACCACACTGGATAAAAAGAGGCTCACATTTTACTTCACTGCCGACGGCCGGATCGATTTCCGGGAGCTTGTTAGAGACCTTGCCGCCAGGTTCAAGACACGAATAGAGATGAGGCAGATAGGAGTTAGGGATGAGGTTAAATTAATAGGGGGCATAGGTTCGTGCGGCAGGGAGGCCTGCTGTAAGGGATTTCTTACCTCTTTCGAGCCCGTATCGATCAGGATGGCTAAGAAACAGGAATTGTCCATTAACCAGAGCAAACTTTCCGGTATCTGCGGCAGACTTATGTGTTGTCTTGGCTATGAATATGAAGAGACCGATACAAGAGGGGGGCGTAAGAGAATGTCAGCAGCCGGAAGTTCAGTGACTAAATCTGCCCCTGGAGCAGGGAAGACAAGGGCTGACACTGCCGGGAAGCCGGGGGATAAGAACATTTGCTCATGCCCGAAATTGATCTGCCATGCGAAAAACAAAGGCGATGTTACGGAGAAAAGACCTGAACTTCCGGTGCAGAGTATAGCCGGGGAGTCTGTCAAGGATACGTCCGATTCGAAGCCGCAGGATAAGCGGAAGTTAAGCGGGAAACCTTTCAGCAAGCGAAGGAAATTCTGGAAGAAGAAGAATAAAGATGGATAAGAATGCAGACCCGAAAAAATTCTATATAACAACCCCGATCTACTATGTTAATGATGTCCCCCATATCGGCCACGCTTATACCACTATCGCGGCCGATATTCTTGCCAGACACATGAGGCTTAAGGGCAGTGAAGTCTTCTTTCTGACAGGCACAGATGAGCACGGCCAGAAGGTTGAGAAGGCCGCTAAAGAGAAAGGGAAGACACCTCATGAGCATGCAGATGCTATGGTACAGAACTTCAGGACCCTCTGGGGGAAACTTAACATCTCAAACGACGCGTTTATACGTACAACTGACCTGAACCATATCAAAACGGTGCAGGGGATGATCCAGATGTTATGGGACGCGGGCGAGATCGAAAAGAGGGAGTACACCGGATGGTACTGTACACCTGATGAGCGCTTCTGGACAGACAAGGAGATTAAGGACGGCAATTGCCCTGATTGCGGAAGGCCGGTTGAAAAGATACAGGAGGAGAATTATTTCTTCCTGATGTCAAAATATCAGGACCGGCTTATCAGGCATATAGAGGAGACCCCACTCTTTATTCAACCTGAAACACGAAGAAACGAGGTTCTCGGTTTTTTGAATAATAACGTTCTTGGGGATTTGTGTATAACCAGACCAAAGTCAAGGCTTTCATGGGGTGTTCCTCTGCCTTTTGATAATGATTTTGTTACATATGTATGGTTCGATGCTCTGCTGAATTATTTCTCCGCAACAAGGTACCTTGCTCCTGACGCGAACAGGGCGGCACTCGGGGATTTCTGGTGGCCCGCGGATCATCACCTTGTCGGTAAGGATATACTGACTACACATGCTGTCTACTGGTCGACCATGCTGATGGCGCTCAAGTTACCCCTTCCGTCAAACATATTCGCGCATGGATGGTGGACTGTTGAAGGCAGGAAGATGTCAAAGTCACTCGGAAATGTCATTAACCCTGCGGATATTGCAGACAAGTACGGTGTTGACGCATTCAGGTATTTCCTATTAAGGGAGGTGCCCTTCGGGCTTGACGGTGATTTCTCGGAAGAGGCGCTGATAAAACGTATTAATACAGATCTTGCCAATGATCTTGGGAACCTCCTGAGCCGTGTACTGTCCATGATAGAGAAGTACAGGGGAGGAGAGATCCCCGCACCGGCTGCCGGAAAGGACAGAGACGGTCTGGAAGGAAAGATAAAGGCTAGATTTGACAGCGAATCGGAGGGCAGTCTGGAGGTCTTCTATAACGATCAACTTGAACGCCTTCACTTTAACATTGTTCTTTCTAAACTATGGGAGGTAATCGGAGAGCTCAACGAGTACATTGCCGCCTCGGTCCCGTGGAAGGAGAAGGATGATGAGGCACTTTCCAACATACTTTATACGCTTGCCGAGTCGCTCCGGATCATTGCTGTATACATTTATCCTTTTATGCCTGACACGGCAAACGCCGTATGGAGTCAGCTCGGGATAAGAGATGATATTGGAAGATTGAAAGCCAGGGATATTACGGGCTGGGGAGGTCTGAGCCCGGGCATCAGGGTAAGCAAAAAGGTACAGCTCTTCCCGAGGATAGACCTTGAAAAGAGAGAGGACGGTGCTAAGGAGTCAGGCGGGAGCATGGATAACCTGATAAGTATTGATGAATTTGCGAGGGTTGAATTGAAGATCGGCCTTGTGCTCAGTGCCGAGCGGGTTAAAAAATCAAACAAACTGATAGTTCTAAGGGTGGATACAGGAGAAGAGAGGCAGATAGTTGCCGGTATAGGAAAGGCATATACCCCGGAGGAACTCACCGGGAAGAAAGTCGCAGTCGTTACAAATCTAAAACCTGTAAAACTGATGGGTGTCGAATCTCAGGGCATGCTCCTTGCAGCTACCGACAGCGAAGGCACACTATCTGTGCTGTCGGTGGAAAAGGATGTTAAGGAAGGGGCCAAGATCAGATAAATTAGCCACAGACTCACACAGACATAAAAGATATATAATACAGAAATCCAATCTTTTTTATATTCCCTGGTTTCCCGCTTGCGCGGGAATGACGGAGAAGAGGAGTTTAATAAACTTCGACTGCGCACTACTAAGTTTAATTGTTAGTTTAAGTTGAAAAGGAAAATATTATAGTCTGTGTAAGTCTGTGGCAAAAGAATGAAATGATAAAGGTTGCGGTATTAACATTAAGCGATAAAGGTTCAAAAGGCAAAAGAGAGGACAAGAGCGGCCCGGCTATTGAAAGGCTCATAAAAAAGATTGAAGCAAAGGTTATAAGTTATGATATTCTGCCCGATGAAAAGCCCCTTATTAAGAAGAGGCTTATCAGCCTGTGTAGAAAGGCTGATCTCATACTCACAACCGGTGGAACCGGGCTCTCACCTAGGGATGTAACCCCCGAAGCTACAAGGGAGGTTATCCAGTGGGAGATTCCGGGAATAGCTGAGGCTATGCGTTTTGAAGGGCTTAAGAAGACACCATACTCTATGCTGTCCAGGGCTGTTGCCGGGGTCAGGGGTGAGACGCTTATAATTAATCTGCCCGGGAGTCCAAAGGCGGTGAAAGAGAATCTTTCAGTGATCCTTGAATGTCTTCCTCATGCTATTGAGAAGATAAAGGGCAGTGAGGCCGATTGCGCCCATGACTGCGGGAAGACGGGGAGAGGTAAAAGATGACTAACATTGGTTATGCAGGGGCTTTCCTGGGAGGGGTGCTTTCCTTTCTTTCACCATGTGTCCTTCCTCTTATTCCATCATATGTGTCCTACATAACCGGCATCTCATTTGAAGACTTCAAGGCTGGTGAGAATGCCCATATAAGAAAAGTTACGATTCTTAACTCGTCAGCATTTATCCTCGGATTTTCAACTGTATTTATCCTTCTTGGTATTTCATCATCTTATGTAGGTTCTATTCTCGCATACTATTATGACCAGATAAGGATTGTAGGCGGGATTATCATAATACTCTTTGGACTCTATATAATGGGAGTATTAAAACTGAATTTTTTATCCTCTGAGAAGAGGATACACATGAAGTCAAAACCCAGGGGTATTATCGGCTCCTATATTGTAGGCCTCACCTTCGGGGCGGGCTGGACACCGTGTATAGGCCCGATACTCGGATCAATCCTCCTTGTCGCAGGCACATCCGGCTCCGTGATGTACGGCTTCAAGCTACTGCTCGTCTACTCTGCGGGGCTTGCCATCCCCTTTCTTGCCACATCTCTTGCCATGAGTACATTTTTAAGCCACTTCTCCGCCATACAGAAGTATATGAGGCTCATAATGATTATCAGCGGGTTACTGCTAATATCATTTGGAGTGATGCTCCTTACCGACAGGCTTTACCTGCTCC
>CAXMSH010000010.1:0-12628 GCA_964195875.1 Thermodesulfovibrionia bacterium | reverse complement strand
TCAGCACCTCCTTTCAATTTCAGGGGATTGCAATATATTGCTATATTGAATTAAACCATTGATTGTAAACATAATGTGATGTAAATCACACAATACTATACGAAATGAGCCGATAAGCTATTGATAATCCCGTTGTTTAACTTTATTGTAAAATTTCCCGGTTGTCATGAGAAAACATTCATTTGACCCGGGAAAATAGTGTTATTGAAAGAAAGAGTTCCTGCAGGATAAGAGATCTTTCCCTGCTCTTTTTTATCCCGTCTCTTTTGTTCTTGTTAATTGACGCTATCTATGTTATTTTTCTTTTAACATCATGGAAATTATAAGCGGCATTTACAGGCCTTATGCCCCCTGTATTGCTAAATGAGTTATTAAAAAGAGTAAAACTCGTAGAGAGCAGATAAGTACAGGCAGGAAGGAAAGCCTGCAAATGAAGAAGATGAGCGTAAAGATCCTTTTAGTCATTATCGTTTTCCTTGTAGGATGCGGTGGTGGCACCAATGAGTCCATTTACACCGATATACTTTATAGGCAATTTTGATACTAATTCATCACCAACTTATTCGATAACTTTTGGCAGTCCGCAGATTGTAGGACCCATAGGTCAATTCACGACAAATTCTTTAGAATTTAATAGTACCGGAAATTTTACGCAGTTTTACTATGATCAGATTAGATATCAAATAGATGCGACGGACTCACCTTATGCCGATTTAGGAAAATCCTCATTTCATGTTAATTTTGATATTATTACAAGTGAATTAATAGGTTCGAGCAATGAATTTCACGTATTATTTGATACTCCAGCTGTAAGAGACCTGTTGTTTGCAAGCGAAGGAGCCATATCTATTAATAATCCGGCAACAGGCGATTCAAGGGTAATTGCAAATTACGCCGACTATGAAAAAATGCATGTGGATATATATTTTGATATAAATAATAATCTGTGGGAAGTATATATTAATAATATGTATGTTTATGGTGATGTTATTAATGGCGTGTCACTGCGAAGCATTCGCTTCAGTCATGGAGCAAAACTTGTCGGGGAAGCAGATTTTAACGCGACGACTTATATTGACAATGTTTTGATATCAGCGGTTCCATTGTATGATTAAAGTAATTTGATTAATGAAAACTGGTTTGATCAGGTCTGGCAAATTTCTGGCACTGGTTGAGCACCACTACGGCACACTCTTTGAAGTTATCCAAGGTTTCAATCGTTAAGCATCAACTTATAGACCCGTCAAAATCATTTGTTTTCAGGTAAAACTCGCAAAAAGGGAATTAACTTGTCATTAAAAAAGTCCATCCTGTTACCCTCAACACTGATTTTTGATATAATGGAGGTAGGTAGTACTTCTCAGGAGATGAGAGATGTCCAAAGAACTATCCATACCGATATTCGACTTAATACTATGCCTGTCGCAAGCAGTTGATTATGTGAGCCCACTTTTAAACGACCATCATAAGAGGGTAGCTTATATCGCCTTCAAGTTAGGCGAGGAGTTGGACTTACCACTGAACAAGCGAAAGGAACTGGCGATAGCCGGAGCGCTGCATGATGTTGGGGCATTATCTCTTAAAGAAAGAATAGGCCTTCTGGAATTTGAAGAGGAAAGACCTCACGAGCATGCTCAATTAGGCTATGCATTCCTCAAAACATTCCCCCCCTTTACTGAAATAGCAGACCTCGTACAGTTTCACCATCTCCCCTGGGAGCATGGTGCCGGCATTGAGTTCGAAGGGAAAAGTGTATCCACCGGCAGTCACATATTGCATCTGGCTGACAGGGTAGCTGTGCTAATTGACGCAAAAGATGAAATTCTCAAACAGGCTCCCGGGATTATCGAAACAGTCGACCAGGCTAAGGGCAGATTATTTATGCCTGAATTAATGGACGCTTTCAAGGGTATTGCCTCCAGGGAATATTTCTGGTTCGATCTTGTTTCTCCAACAGAGGGATGGAGATCAATTAAAGATATAGATTGGGAATCTGTTGAGCTGAATAGTGAAAACCTTCTTGAACTTACCAACCTGTTTCGTAGAATTATTGATTTCAGAAGTCCTTACACTGCAACTCATTCCAGTGGAGTAGCCGCTACAGCTCAAGCGATCTCTGATCTGGCGGGTTTCTCAGAAGATGAAATGAAGATGATGTTGATTGCGGGTTATATCCATGATTTAGGTAAATTAGCGGTGCCGAAAGAGATACTGGAAAAGCCTGGAAAGTTATCAAGAGAAGAGTCTGATGTCATGCGTCACCATGCATATTATACCGACCGTATTCTGAGACCCATTAGTGTTTGTGACGTAATTCGAAATTGGGGGGCCCTTCATCACGAACGCCTGGATGGCAGTGGTTACCCTTTTCACCTCTCGGAAAAAGACCTCACCCTTGGTTCAAAGATCATGGCTGTTGCTGATGTCTTCGTGGCCCTCACAGAGAATAGACCATACAGAAAGGGTATGAACCAGAAAGAAGCATTGGGTGTTATTGAGGAGATGGCCCATAACTCAGCACTGGATTCTGAGCTTGTCTCGTTACTGAGGCTTAATTTCAATGAACTCAATTCAGTTCGAATCGCTGCCCAGGAGATGGGGATCAATGAATATAATAGACTCCTTCCTGTTATTAATCACTCCTAAAACTGCTATAATGTTCGGTAATGGCCAGATTGCCTCAACCATCAGACGGGCGCGGGAGTTTACGGAACATTCAGGTTCTCGTTAACCAGAGCCCTGCCATGTTGGCGGACAAAATCGTAGAAAAACTGAAGATTGAATTATCTGATATCACATGGGTCTCTCCTCTGAAAGAGGATGAATATTCTGAATACAGTGATGGGGATTTCTTAAAACGGCTGGGGCTGAATGAATTAAAGGTACCTCTAAATCATTTCTGGCCGGAAAAAGGTCCGCAGTGGGATGCGCTTGGCAAGGGCAGTGATGGTGAAGTTTTTATTGTCGAGGCTAATGCGAATATCCCGGAATTACTATCAGGCTGTGAAGCAAGAGCCCAAAAATCCCGAAGACGTATCCAGAGGCGTTTTAAAGAGGCAAGAGAGTTCCTGAAATGCAGGACCTCAATAGACTGGACAACCGGGTTATATCAATACGCAAACAGGCTCGCTCATCTCTACTATTTACGGCACCTTAATAAAATAAACGCGTATCTTATTTTCGTCTACTTTGTGGATGATACCACCCATATCCCAACATCATTGAAAGAATGGGAAGGGGCTCTGCTTCTAGAGAAGAAGCTCTTAGGTCTTAATAAACATAAATTGTCGAAATATATCGCCGAGGTTTTTATCAAAGTCCCGTAGTCTCAGCTTTACCATGTTTGTAAATCTAACGGGAGCCCTCTAAAGAGTAATAATCAGTCAGTAGTGTCCGGTAAATCATATGCATCCATTAATGATTCATCCTGTTATAAATAAATGCCTTATAAGCAGTAAGCGTCATTCCGGCTTGCCTGTGCCCTTTGGGTATCCGGAATGACAACCATTTAAATTAAGTCATTTTTTAACCGGACATTACTGAAAATCAGTAAATATCGAGGATATTTTTAGCGGTTGCCTTGATCTGTTCTCTGAAGGATTTTGGAGAGATAACCTCTACATCGGCCCCATGCTTTAAGACCTCCATCTCGACCTCAAAGAAGGACGCCACCGGGAAGCTGAGCAGGAGCGCCCCGTCTTCAAGGACCTTCGTCTTCTGGTCCCTGTGCCACACCTGGTTCCTGATCCACCGGGCCCGGCTCGGGGAGAACTTCAGGGTAACATGCCCTTGCGGCCTCCCCTTGTATATGCCGAATGACGCGTTGAGGTACTCCTTTAAATTAAAGCCTTCCCGGACATTGAACCCCTCCTGAAGCAGTGTGTGTCTGCTGATCCTGCCAAGGACAAAGCTCCGCATACTCCCGCGCAGGCGGCAGAAGGCGATGAGGTAGCATGTCCCCATATAGTCAAGGACATGGTAGGGATCAACCGTCCTTTCGGTGTATGCGTCATTGCCGGGGGAATAATACGTGAAGTGTATGCTTCTCTTTTTGACGCAGGCCCCCAGGAGGTCCTTGAATACCCTGTCATCGACGGGAGAGTACTGGATCATCTGAAAAGAGAACGCCCGGTCAACCGCGTCCGCCTCATCAATGTGCTCCTGCAGTATGTTGGTGATCTTCTTCAGTATGGAGGAGAGCTCGTTCCTGATGCTTCCTCCGCTGATTCCCTGCAGGACCTTCTTTGCCAGCAGAAGGGAAGTTATCTCATCTGAAGAGAGATAGGTGAGCGGCAGGAAGAAGCTCTCGTCTTCGTAAAGATATCCCTTCAGGGTCTTGTCGTAAAAAAGCGGGGCGCTGAGCCTGTCCCTGATAAACTCTATGTCTCTCTGAGCGGTCTTCTTTGATACCTCGAATTTCCTGGACAGAGATGAGGCGTTCGGGTACTTACCCGTCCTTACCCTGTCATGAAACCAGGCAAAGCGCTCGTATATGTTTTTGCTCCCCATTTTCCATGTAACCCGGGTGGTTAACGGTTGACAAACTCATTGATTTTACCCGATTACCGGAAAAACATCCAAGTTTGCGTGTAGGACACTCTTTGGGGGAGGCCCCCTATTAAAATAAAGGTAGAAGAATAAAACGTAACTAAAAGGAGGTCATTATGATTAATTCACACCCGGGAGATGAAGTCGTAAAAAAGGAGATAAACAACTTAAAGAAAGTCCTTTCAAAGCATGATAGGAAGGAAGAAGAGAACGGTAAGAGTTCAATTCCAAAAAGCGTTAAGGATCGTATAGAGGAGTTCAGGTCCCGGCTCGCCTGGCTCCTGCTTGAGATCGGGGAGTATCAGGAGGCGCTTGAGATTTACAGGTCCCTCTCCTGGCAAAAATACGGGGAGGAAAAATATATTGGGACCACAAGGGCGCTTACCGATCTCAAAGAGTATACCGAGGCGGGTAAACTACTGGTAAAAGGCCTGAAGCGCTTTCCTGATTCATCCCCCCTTCTGGTCGCGCGGGGGCTCCTCAACTTCAGGCTTGGCGATTCCTGTGAGGCCCTGAGGGACTTTAATCGTGCGGTTGAATTGACGCCGGATAACAGTTATGCCCTTTATGACAAGGCCCTTGCGTTAAATGATCTGGGTTATAACCTCGAGGCCTCAGAAATACTCAGCAGACTGGTTAAAGAATACCCGGATGAGCCGGAATACAGGCTTGAGCTAGGTTTCACTATGCTCGAGCTCCGTCATCCTGATGATGCCGCCAGGAACTACAGGAAGACGTTAGAGATGGGATACGAGTCCCCGAGCGTTTATGGCGGGCTTTGCTGTGCATATGTTGAGATGGGGATGAAGGTCGATGCCCTTGAAATAGCCTCAGAAGGCCTGAGGAAGTTTCCGGATGAGCACCCCGGCCTGTATGAAAACCTCGGTGAGGCCTATAACGGGATGGGCTGGGCTGATGAGGCGCGGGTTATTGTAAATAAGGGGATCGGGAAGTTCCCGGATGATGAAAAACTGAAGAGACTGCTTCAGGAGATTGAAGATGAAGACAATAAGAAGGGGATTAAAGGTAAACTGCAGATGACCGGCCTGTACCTGTTTCTGTCTTTACTGCTGAAGAAGCTCTCGAGGTATCGTGCCCAATCAATTACAAGAAAGATCGCAGGCGGTTTCCATACGTTCTTGACAATTTTGTCCTAGGCGGTTACCTTGTATGTTATAACGCCCTTAAACGCTCTCCCTACAGTTTTACATACTTTAAAACTAGACGTAGGGACCCAGCCCCCACAGTTTTGCGGTAACAAAACTGGACGTGGGGACTATGGAGCAAAATTATGGGAGATACTATGCCGACATATTCACACAGCAGGCTCTCCGCCTATGAAAACTGCCCTCACCAGTACAAGCTCAGGTATATAGACAGGATTAAGCCCGAGGATAAAACCGAAGGAATCGAGGCGTTCATGGGGAGCAGGGTGCACGATGCTTTAGAGCTGCTCCACAAGGAGCTTATCCTCACAAAGCTCAACAGCATAGATGATCTTCTAAAGTTTTACCATGCTGAATGGGACAGGAACTGGCGTGAAAATATCGTCATAGTGAAAAAGGGCTTCACCAGATCGCATTACAGGGAGAGCGGTGATAAGGCGATAAGAAGCTACTATGAGAGTTACCACCCCTTCGACCAGTCAAAGACCCTTGCCACCGAGAAACTTATATCCTTTAAGATCGGGGACTACACGCTACAGGGATATATCGACCGGCTTAGCCATAAGGGGAACGGCCGATATGAGATCCACGACTACAAGACATCCGGCCATCTCCCCCCGCAGGAAAATTTCGATGAGGACAGACAGCTTGCCCTCTACCAGATCGGGATCAGGGAGAAGTTTAATGATGCACAGGATATAACTCTTATCTGGCACTACCTCCTTTTTGACAAGGAGATTTCATCAACCCGATCAGACGCGGACCTTAAGGACCTTAAGAAAGAGGTCGTCTCCCTTATCAAAACTATCGAGAGCGACACCAAATTTCAGCCGCATGAGACCGGCCTCTGTAGCTGGTGCGAGTTCCCGGATTACTGCGCGGCAAAGAGGCATGAGATAAAGGTGAAGGCATTGCCTCCCAACAAATATCTTAAGGAAGAAGGAGTATCCCTTGTGAATAAGTTCGCCTCTGTCAGGGCGGATATGAAAGATTTAAAAGACCGGGAGAAAGAACTGCAGGAAGATCTGGATCTGATAGAGGAGGCTGCTATTGAGTACGCAAGTAAAGAGGATGTTACCAGTATTACAGGCAGTGATTATATGCTTAAAATATCGGAAGATACGGTTTTAGGCTTCCCCCGCTCAGGTGACGAGGGCCGTGAGGAGCTTGAGGAGCTGATCAAAAAGGCCGGGATATGGGAGGATGTCTCATCCCTTACCTTATCCAGGCTCTCAAAGCTTATTGAAAGCGGGGCACTTGATAACAGGGACAAGAATAAATTGCTGAAATACGCTGAAGAGATTGAGAAGATAAAAGTGAAACTGGTGAAGAAGAGAGATGAATAGGTCTCCTCAACCGTCAGAATATTGTTATCTTGAAATGGGGGACAAATGAAAGCGTTGATTTCATCTGAAGCGATAGAGCTGAAGATACTAATGATTAGAGGACAAAAGGTTATGATCGATACGGATTTAGCGGAAGTTTACGATGTTTCTACGAAGGTTTTGAATCAGGCGGTTAAGCGGAACAAAGGACGCTTTCCAGATGATTTTATTTTTCAGCTGACTAAAAAGGAGAAAGAGGAGGTGGTCACAAATTGTGACCACCTCAATAAACTGAAATTCTCTCCTGCCTTGCCCAACGCATTTACCGAACACGGGGCTATAATGGTTGCCACAGTTCTCAATAGTCCTTCTGCAGTCAGGGCCAGCATACTGATTGTGAGGGCTTTTGTAAGATTACGGGAGATACTTTCAACAAACAAAGAGCTTGCCCGAAAGTTTGCACAACTTGAGAGAAAGATTGAAAAGCATGATGATGAAATTAAGCTGATTTTTAATACTATAAGACAATTAATCTCCACTCCTGCAGGCGCAAAAAAAGAAAAGATTGGTTTTCGGAGAGATAAAGAAAAATAAAGAAACTCTGCTGTCAAAATAACATGTCCTTGACGTGGATATATGCCAATAACGTATCCAAATTAACGCTATATTTGGACACGAAATAATAAAGTGGCCAGGTTTATTCAACCATCAGACGGGTACGGGAATTTACGCTTTAGTTACTTTGCTATTATGTGTCTATGACCCATAACCCATCACCAATAACCAATTCTTGTTCATAACCTATCACCCCGTTTCTCTTCATGTCCCGCTGTCTCGCTTGGAAACGCCTACTTCTGGCTTCGGCAGGGAGTCTTCATTATTCCTGATCTTTATGCTTCTTCAGTCTCTTCAGGGCAGTTGAAGACTTTGAAAAGAGATATTTTAAGGAGTTTTGTGTCTGTTTAAACCCGCTTTCTACTAACGATGCGGTTCCTGAAGCTAAATGCTTTCCTTTATCAATAATATGTTTCTCTCTGATAACATCTGACGATTTTGACAAAAGATGTGCAGTAGATGCCTTTGCCTTATCTAATGTTTCCTTTATCGAATGTTTTGCTTCTGAAGGCAGAGGTTCAGCTGAATCGGAAGTCTTTGTATCATTTTTAAAAAGACTCGTTGACTTCAACAGTACATATGCAAAGGGACTCGCTGCCAATGTTACGCCATCTTTAATTAAAGAGACTGCTCCTGAAGTTATATAATCGGTCTTGTCTGAAACGGTCTCAATAGATTTACTTAAAACAAATGCCGCCGGGTTTATTGCTAGTTTTCCGTAATCAATCGTCTTATCATAAGCATTGCCGATCCTGGCCGCTGTATCCTTTATTGCTGACGTTGAATAGTCAACAGTCTTTTCAACTGCACTGTCCCTCATTTTTCCCAGGGTCTCCCTGATTCTCCCCGTAATATCCGAGGTGATATGGTTCGCGGTATCAACAACAAATTTGGGGGAAGGGTATAATCTCTTTTCCGATTCAATATAGAGAAGCGTACAGTAGTTTTCAGTAATAAAAGCAACCCTTGTTAATAACACTGCGTTAACAAACCCATCTGTTATGGAGCCTATTATTTTATCTATAAAAGGAATACTGTTAAATCCTTTTATTGTCATTGAATGCATTATCTCTTCAGTGGCGATCTCAACTCCCTCAGACCCCCCTATCGCCATCGCGTAATAGACCTTCTTCCCTATGGTGAGTAAGTCCTTGTTTGAAACCCGACCGTTATAGAGGATAAATGTTTCCTTAATCAGGTTAATGCTTGATGAGAGTATTAATACCGCGTCAATAAATCCATTTCGTGAGACAGCCGAACTGTAGAAGAGACGGGATACATACTTTTTTCTGATCTTCCCGTTCTCTTCTTTCAGGACATTAATGATTTTTTGATAGCTCTCCTCATCATATGTAATAGTGCTGAAATCAAACCCGGTCTTTATAAGATATTTATTGGTCTTGAAATTATCAATTCTTGCCTGGAGAATCTGCGGGATTTCATCTTTATTTTGCGATGGACCGTAATGCTTCGGGATTTTAATAATTCTAAAGATTGGTACCCCGATAAAATAAAAGACAAAGCCGGCGAGGGCGATTAAAGTTAAATACCCGACAATGGGATGTAATGACCGGGCATTAACATATAACTCCAGAAATTCCTTTACAATGATATACAGCAGAAGGAGAGAGAAGAAAAGTATTATTCTTTTAATGATCTTCATAAGTACCTGACCGTTACCTGTACATTGCCTGTTTTTTTATGACAAATGCAACACCTGCTCATTTAAGTTGCCAATTTCGCTTACTGCGAACAATAAATTGCCGAGGTGGAGGAAGGGGGGGATGTTAAGATACAAGATTTATCAGCCTGATATTGTGGCGAGCCTGACCCGGTAGATTATGTTCCTGAACCTGCTATAATGATCAGTAATGGCCAGATTTTCTCAAGCATCAGGCAGGCCGGGAGTTTACTGGTTAGTTGCTATGCTGTTTTGTGACCATGACCCATAACCTATAACCTATTCTTATTCATGACCTCTATTCTTAGAGCATCTCCTCCATGAATGATTCTGATCTCAAATACAGCGGTCTTCATCTCCGGGAAGACCGCCGAAGGCATTATTATATTGTTGTGATTATAGCTGTTGGATTTCTGTTGAGATGGCATGGTCTCACCGGTCAAAGCATCTGGCTCGATGAGGCATTCACAATATATAACAGCCAGCAATCTTTAAGTTATATCCTGGAACAAAAAGGCAATACCCCCCCGCTCTATTACCTGCTTCTTCATTGCTGGATACTGATCATGGGCAATTCCGAATCCGGCACACGTCTCTTTTCGCTGATACCGGGAACTATAACCATATTTGTCATATATAAACTGGGATCGCGGATCTTCAATACAAGGACAGGGATTTATGCCGCCCTTATGCTGGCGATATCCCCTTTTCACATTTACTTTTCACAGGAAGCAAGGCCATACTCCCTGTTATTGCTCCTTGCAGCACTCTCCATGTACTTTTACCTGAAGCTGAAGGAGAATTTTTCAAAAGGGGCAGCGACCGGTTATATGACTGCAAGTATTTTCCTGATATATACCCACCTCTATGGTCTGCTGATTCTCGCTGCACAGAATATTGACCATTTGATCAGACATAAAGCTAAAGCAGGTAAATCAGGATCGTGGGTCCTCCTCCAGTTAATCATTATAATTTTTTATATTCCATGGATTATCAGACTGCCGGAGATAATAGCCGTCCAGTCGCATTCCTGGATACCGAGGCCATCCCTGTTAAGTCTGATCCCGTTATTTTACAAGTATGTCGCCGGGGAGGTCTTCTCATTTTACGGGTTGATTACAGCCCTGATATACTTCAGCCTGATAATTAAATATCCCTTTAAGTCCAGAAAGAATGAATCACTTTTCCTGCTGTCATGGCTGCTGGTCCCCATAGTACTCCCCTTTGCCTTCTCTGTATTTTTTACTCCTGTATTTACAATAAGATATACCCTTGCCGCATCACTCGCCCTCTTCCTGATCGCCGCATACTCGCTTACTAATACAGACGTATTTAAAAGATCTGTCCTGCTTACCCTTATCGTAATCTTTTCATCCCTCGCCCTGTATGTTCAGCAGAGCACGACAATAAAGGATGCATGGAGAGAAACCTCTGATTTCATTCAATCAAACATCGCGGAAGGGGACCAGGTCATATTGATAAACTCTTATGAAGTATTCCCATTCTCTTATTATTTCGATCCTGACTGTTTTAACAGCTCTGATATATATCAATGCTCAAATCTGAAAGGTATTTTTCCTGCTGATTCCATTGAAGATGTAAGGGGAATAAAGGCAGAAAGGGTCTGGCTGGTTCTCTCAAAGGATCAGTATATAGACGACATACAGAATATACTGGATGTTATTTACGAAGAGTATATGGTGGTAAACTCAAGAGAATATCTGACGAATCAGAATTCGGCCTTCTTCAACAGACTCCATCATTCCCTGACCGAAAAAGGACTGATGAAAGGCAGATACAATAAAATAAGAATAAAATATTTAGTCAGAAAACCAATTTCACGGATAGGGCAATCTCCAGCATCTCAACATCTTTTAGGATTATAAGTGTAGCAATTTGGGGGGATTCGGTGTTTGCTTCTTTAGCCCCCACGTCTAGTTTTGCTAATCCAAAACTGTGGGGGAAGAGATTTTTTTAGCCATGACCTATCACCTATAACCCCGTTTCTCTATCTTCTTTTATTTGTATCAGAATTTTCTCTTTCCCAAACTCTACGATATCGCCTGAAACAATCTTTTTTCGTTTTCTGGTTTCCACTTTTCCATTTACTAAAACCTTCCCTTCAGCGATTACAGACTTAGCTTCAGCGCCGCTGGAGACCATGCCTTCGAACTTCAGGATTTTATAGAGTTCAATAGGCTCCTTTGAAACTTCAACTTCTCTCATTTTATAGAAGGCTCATTATCGATGTTATTTGAATATGTATAATGTTTAAGCTAACAGGCGCACTCCTTGTTTGGCGCTATTATATACCGATTCATAGGGCATGTCACGCATGACCCGTGGTTTTAATTTATGGACTTGCCTAGCTTATAAATGGAAAGCGAGTGTACCTGCCTGCCACGGGGTCTAACGAGCGAATGTAATAATAAAACTCATTGCATAAGATTCCCTGTTGTATTGCCACAGGGAAGATCAATTTACGGGGGTATGACCTACTCATCAATTTTGAGGTTTGTGAAAGTTAATGATTGGTTGAAAGTGAGAATATGAATGTATGCCTATTTATTTCTCTTCAGAGCATAGAACGTAGCACCAACTGTCGATTTAGAAGTGGTTATGCCGGTCATGCCTATATGTCTCATTTCAGTAAAACCTGCGTCCCTCATTAATTCCACAAGATCCCGGACCGGGATCGCTCCTGCAATTCACTGTGCCCACGCATCTATACTACAGATACTCGCTGGCGGACAATCCTCTTTAGAAACAATGTCTGCAAACTGAAGACGACCATCTGGCCTTAGGACACGATAGATTTCTCTGAAACTTTTTTCCTTGAGAGGAGATAGATTCAATACCCCGTTTGAGATTACCACATCAAACGTGTTGTCATCATAAGGTATGGTTTCAGAGGTCGCCAGCTTGACTTCTGAGTTAGAGACGTCTAACTGCATGAGATTTCTCCGGCAACGTTCCACCATTTCCTGGGTGAGATCTATCCCACATACACGTCCCGTTGATCCGACCATCTGGCTTGCAATATAAAGGTCAAACCCAGCACCACAGCCTACATCAAGAACAACCTCCCTTGAATTAATTAATCCTAATGAGAATGGATTCCCAACACCACAAAAAGAATCAATTAATTTACTCGGTATATTTTCAATAAGCGAAATGTCGTATCCCAGTGCTAACGCACCAGCCTTTCCAGTAGGATATGCAAATTTACCTTCAGCTGATTGTGATACTTCTGCGTATTTCCTGCGAACTGTGTCCTGAATACTTTTTATATT
>CAXMSH010000009.1:0-12684 GCA_964195875.1 Thermodesulfovibrionia bacterium | reverse complement strand
GAACCGCCAAATATTATTTCCGATACAGTAACGGCCATCTTTACCACAAGGGCGGCTGAAAGCATTGCTGATGAAATTAATATATCAGAAAATAATATTTATCTTCCCATACAGAAGCACACTGACAGAGTACATGTGCTTGAGTCCGGTATGGAACCCGTAGTTGCTGACGCGATATTGACAAAAAGGAGGGGCGTTCTGATAGGAGTTCAGGTGGCTGACTGTGTACCCGTTCTCCTGCTTGACATGAAGAATCAGGTTGTCGGGGCTGTCCATGCGGGATGGAGGGGAACTTCAAAACAGATTCTCAGGAATACCATTGATACGATGAAAAAGAAGTTCTCTTCATCAGCAGATGATATCATGGTTGCGATAGGGCCGTGCATCAGGGGGTGCTGTTACGAGGTAGCCGGTGATGTCAGGGACGCTGTTGAGGATGCTACGGGTGAAGGGGCTTACTGCATGGAAAAGGACGGCAAGTATTATTTAGATCTTTCATCTGCCAATTTGAGACAGGCCGTCTCTTCCGGAATTCCGCAGGCTAACATATGGCGTTCCGGAGAATGCACATGCTGTAATCATGAGAAGTTTTATTCATACAGGTACGCAAAGGGGACGACCGGGAGGCAGGGTGGTTTTATCGGTATGTGGTAAAATATATAAATTTGATCATTTCAAAAAGCTGAAATGGAAGTGAAGGGTCCAAGGGTTCAGGGGGTCGAGGAGTCAAGTGAAATGATCATGACTCTTACAAATCCTGGAAAACAAACCCTTGTACATTGAATTTTTTTCAAATATATATCAAATATATGGATTTATTTTATATGGAGGATAAATGAAGAAGGCAAGTGATATTATGACAAGAGATGTCGTTTCAGTTAAGCCTGAGACAACTGTAGAGGAACTCGCGAGGCTCTTAATAAAGCATAAATTCAGCGGAGTCCCTGTTGTTGATGATCAGAATAACCTGATCGGTATCGTTACTGAGAATGACCTGATCAGCCAGAACAAAAGGCTCCATATCCCTACGATCATCAGGCTTTTTGATGCGTATATCATGCTCGGTTCTGAGAGGTTCGATAACGAGATAAAGAAGATGGCAGCTACAACAGTCGATGAGATATACAAAAAGGACGTCGTATCTATCAGCGAGGAGACGACCGTTGAAGAGATAGCAACGATTATGTCCGAGCAGAAGATCTACCTGCTTCCCGTTATCAGGGACGGGAATGTTGTCGGCATTGTAGGCAAGGCTGATATTGTCAGGTCCATGACCGGTGAAATTTCAAAGTAATAGTGAGGCCGAGACGAGGGAGATAGGCTTCAGGCTCGGTAAAAAGATTAAGCGTGGTGATGTAGTATGCCTTTACGGGGAACTTGGTTCAGGCAAGACGACGATGGTCAAGGGGATCGCAAGGGCCCTGGGGATTAGCGAGAGAGATATAACCAGCGCCAGCTTCAGTATAATCGTTGAATATGATTCAGATATCCCTTTTTACCACATAGATCTTTACAGGATCGAAAATAATGAGGTTGCCTCTCTTGGTCTGCATGAATACATTGGGAGGGAAGGGATATCCGTGATTGAGTGGGCTGAAAGGGCAGAGAAGGAGATACCGGATAATCGCATAAAGGTTACCCTCGAATACACCGGAGAAAATTCAAGGGAGATATGGGTAGATGGTATCAGCCTGGATAAGGAAGACTGAGAAGATATGAGGAACATAGGCATATTCGTAAAGAAAGACGTCCCCGAGGCCATTGATGTGGTCAGGGACCTTCTAAAGTGTTTGAGGGGAAAGAGGCTGAAGGTCTTTGTTGAAAGCGGCGCAGCCCGGGCCCTTGGAATTAAGGGTTACGTGGGACGTACCATACCATCAAAAGCCGATATTATTATAGTCTTCGGCGGCGACGGAACTCTGCTGAGCGTTACGAGGCTTGTCGGTAAAAGGAGCGTTCCTATACTCGGGGTAAACCTGGGTGGTCTGGGGTTTATTACCGAGATAAGCAAGGATGAGATCTGCAGGGATGTGAGTATTATTCTTTCTGGTAAGTGCGAGTTTGAGGAGAGGATAATGCTGCAGGCCGATGTCTTAAGAAATGGAAAAAAATTTAAACGGTACAATGCCCTTAACGATGTGGTAATAAACAAAAGTGCTCTTGCCAGAATGATTGAGCTGGATATAAAGGTAAACAGGCAGGAAGTTACGACCTTAAGAGCTGACGGCCTGATCATCTCTACCCCTACGGGTTCAACCGCCTACTCTCTCTCCGCGGGAGGGCCGATATTGTACCCGACCCTTGAGTCCTTTCTTATTACACCTATATGCCCTCACACGCTTACAAGCAGGCCCATTGTTTTACCTGACGATTTTGTGCTTGATATTGTGGTAAGTAGAGGAGACGATGTATACCTGACTATTGACGGTCAGGAGGGGTGCGCTTTGAAGATTAAAGACAGGGTCAGTATAAGGAAGGCTGATTTCAAGACAAGGTTCCTTCATCTCTATGACAGGGACTATTTCAGGGTCTTGAGGACCAAGCTGAAGTGGGGGGAGAGGTAAATGCAAAAAAGGGGTCCCCGCAAACTTTACAACTTTTGTAAAGTTGAGACTGCGGGACAGGCATGGGGTCGAGCCTGCCTGCTCGCCTCGATTCGGCGAAGCGGGCCGGCAGGCAGGGAGTCAAGGGTTCAAGTGAAATTATCAACTTCAACAGAAAGAGAAATATAATTTGCAATGCTAAATCAATCTGATACATTGGATGACTTGCGTAAAATTATGGAGTTTTATCAGGAGCTCGGGTTTGAATATTTATCTGTAAAAGACTCTGATATATCCAGTCTCCTGAAAGAGACAGTCCGTGAAGATAAAGTTCTTTACAGTAAAGCGGAAGGGGTAGACGCTGATGGACCGGGCAGGGAAGGGGAATTGAGAAGATTAAGGGAAGAGATAAGCGATTGTAAGCGATGCAAGCTTTCAAACGGCCGTAAAAATATAGTCTTTGGCGAGGGCAGCCCGGAAGCGGAGCTTATGTTTATAGGGGAGGGCCCTGGACGTGATGAGGATATTCAGGCAAGGCCCTTTGTGGGAGAGGCCGGGCAGATCCTCAACAGCCTCATAAATAAAAGAGGATGGAAACGTGAAGAAGTCTACATCGCAAATATTGTGAAATGCAGACCCCCTGCCAACAGAGAGCCGGAAGAAGATGAGATCGCGGCATGCAGACCCTTTGTTGAAAGACAGATAGAAATAATCAAGCCTAAGGTGATCATGAGTCTCGGGAAGGTGGCTACTCAGTCGCTTCTTAAAATCAAAGTGGCGATAAGCAGGGCAAGAGGTAATTTTTTCTCTTTTAATGATATTCCTGTAATGCCAACATTTCATCCCGCGTATTTTTTAAGAAATCCTAAAGAGAAAAAACTGACATGGGAAGATTCTGCAAAGGTGCTTGAAAAACTGAAACAGTAGTTGTTAGTTGTCTGTTGTCAGACTAAAAACTGGAAACTGGAAACTGGTAACCGGCAACTGATTTATGGGGGTAATATGAAAAGGCTATGGGCGCCGTGGAGGATGGAGTACATACTCGATGAGAAGAAGCATGGAAGCTGTCTCTTCTGCCATATCTCACAGGCAAAGAAAGCAAATGACCGGAAGAACCTGATACTTTATAGAGGCAAACACTGTTTTGTCGTTCTCAACAAGTACCCATACAACAACGGCCATCTCATGGTCGTACCCTTCTTTCATACCCCCACCTTCGACGGTCTGTCTGATGATGTTCTCTTTGAGCTTATGAAGACCCAGAAGATATCGGTTGACGTGATCAGAAAGGCCATGAATCCTGACGGATTTAACCTCGGACTGAACTTCGGCAAGGTCGCCGGGGCAGGGATGGAGTCCCATATGCATATGCACATTGTACCCAGATGGACAGGAGATACCGACAGCATGCCTATTATCGCCGAAACGAGAGTTATGCCTGAGCATCTTATGAAGACATATAGCAAGCTGAGCAGGCTATTTAAGAAACTGCCGTAAACTGTCAACTTTATACGGTGAGGGGTAACCGGAAACCGGAAACCGTACACCTTTTTATCCTTCCTCTAATTATGTTATATTTTTAACTTCAATATAACCTTGTAAGCTTTAACCATTTGGAGTCTTCTCATGTCAACGTTAACCCCTTTAATGAGACAGTATCGAGATATCAAGCGGAACCAGCCTGATGCTATTCTATTCTTCCGTCTTGGGGACTTCTACGAGATGTTTGGAGAGGACGCTGTCACCGCCTCGGAGATACTGCAGATAACCCTCACGTCAAGAGATAAGGGGAAGGAGGACCCTCTGCCGATGTGCGGTGTCCCCCATTTTGCCGCTGAGAATTACATCGCAAAACTGGTAAAGAATGGCTACAAGGTTGCCATATGCGAACAGATCGGGGACCCGAAGGAGTCAAAGGGCATAGTTGACAGGGAGGTTGTCAGGGTCGTTACTCCCGGCACATACCTGCCGGATAACCCGAAAGAGAACAACTTTATACTCTCCTTTTTCCAGAAGGAGAATATATTCGGCATAGCGGCCGCGGACATAACTACAGGGGAATTCCTGATATATGAGACCTTTAATGACCTTGAGGACGAAGTTAACAGGTTTAAGCCCAGCGAGATGCTTTATCCGTTAAGCATGAAGACCAATTCATCGATAGTAAGTTCACTTGACGACTATTATCTGACATCGTATGACGATTGGTACTTTGATTACATAGAGGCTTACAGAAAACTGTTAAAGCATTTCAGGGTCGCATCCCTTGACGGTTACGGCTGTGAGGGGATGATAGTGGCTATCTCTGCCGCTGGCGCGCTCATCAGTTATTTGGAGGAGACCCAGAAAGAGAAGCTGGCCTTTAAAAAAATAGGCGTATTAAGGCGGGAATCTTATATGCTTCTGGATGCCTCTACTCTAAAGAACCTGGAGATTACCGGCAATATGAGGGACGGCGGTATCAAGGACAGCCTTTTATGGGTTATGGACGAAACTCTTACACCTATGGGCGGTCGGCTCCTGAGAAACTGGCTCCTCAACCCCCTGCTCCACAGCAGGGAGATTAATAAGAGGCAGGATGCGGTAAGCGCGTTATTTGGCGAAGACAGTGATCTTGCGGGAATGAGGGAGATCCTGAAGAGGGTATCAGATATTGAGCGTCTTGCCTCAAGGGTTGGCAGTGGTTCGGCTGACGCAAGGGACCTCATCTCGCTGAGGGATTCACTGCTGATTATGCCCCGGATAAAGGATTCCCTTCAGAAGTTCAGTGATGAAAAAATCATGGGTATATCGGACAGGATTGACACCATGACTGAGGTCATAGATATTATCGGGGAGGCGATTTCGGAAGATCCCCCTCATGGGCTCAGGGATGGCGGTCTTATAAGGAAGGGCTTTAACGGAGAGATAGACGAACTGAGGGAAATAAGCAGCAGAGGGAAGGACTTCATCGCTGATCTACAGACAAAAGAGAGGGAAAGGACAGGCGTATCGTCGCTTAAGGTCGGGTACAACAGGGTATTCGGATATTATATTGAGGTGACAAAAGCCAACCTCCAGCAGGTGCCGGATAATTACATAAGAAAACAGACTCTTTCAAACGGGGAGAGGTACATAACCGCTGAACTAAAGGAATATGAGGCAAAGGTCCTTGGTGCCGAGGAGAGGCTCAAGAAACTTGAGTACAGGGAGTTTGTAAAGATAAGGGATCAAATTTCCCTGCAGACCGAAAGACTGCAGGGCACTTCCTTTGCGGTCGCCGAGATTGATACGCTCCAGAGTCTTGCACAGATCGCGGGAAAATATAACTATCAACGTCCTGTTATCAATGACGGTGACGTTATAGATATTTCAGAAGGCAGGCATCCTGTAATAGAGAGACTGTCCTCAGAGAAGTTTGTTCCCAATGATTCTCTGATCGACGGTGGTGCCAATAATATATCCATAATAACCGGACCTAACATGGCCGGTAAATCGACCTACATGAGGCAGGTCGCTTTAATAATACTTATGTCTCAGATCGGCAGTTATGTCCCCTGTAAAGAGGCAAAGATAGGGGTAGTAGACAGGATATTTACGAGGATAGGTGCTTCTGACGTTATTACAAGGGGGCAGAGCACCTTTATGGTTGAGATGACCGAGACAGCCAATATACTGAATAACGCAACCGGCAAAAGCCTTATTATTCTTGATGAGGTGGGAAGGGGAACAAGTACTTTTGACGGTATAAGCATAGCGTGGGCTGTTGTAGAATATATATCTAATAATCTGAAGACCAGAACACTATTTGCCACACATTACCATGAACTTACAGAACTCTCACTGGTATTGGACGGTATCAGGAATCTGAATGTTGCGGTAAAGGAATGGGGTGATGAGATAATTTTTCTCAGGAGGATAGAGGAAGGCACGTCTGATAAGAGTTATGGTATACAGGTGGCGAGGCTTGCGGGACTTCCGGCTGAGACTGTTAAAAGGGCTATGGAGATATTATCAAATCTTGAGAAGGCCGAATTGAATGAAGTCGGAGTGCCGAAATTAGCTTACTCATCGGGAACTGACCCTATGGAATTGAAAAGGACCGGACAGCTTGATCTTTTCACAACACAGGCTGATCCCGTTATGAAGGACCTTCTGGGTCTTGACATTCTCAGTATGACACCGGTTGAGGCGCTTAATAAACTGTATGAGATGAAGAGAAGGCTTTCAGAGAAGAAAGATGAGTGATTCATATCAAAAAACCTGAGAAATTACATTTGGCTCTTATGAGAATTGTGTGGTTAAAAATGTGTAATAAGATGCTATCAATAAGGTTTGTCATTCCGGCTTGTCCGGAATCGCTGGAATCCTGCACCTCTTTGATTCAGGACAAGTTTACCCGCCTATGGCGGCGCCGAAGGCGTCCAGGGCCGGAATGACTGGTATCGGCGAATCCCCGCGTTTGAAGTATCGGAAAATAAAGAATAGTGTAGAATGTTATGCAATTCTCCAAACAGAAAACCAGTAGAGCCTTAAATATATCATTGCGATAAGTATAATAGTACGATGCCGATAGATAAGAAATTTAATCCAGGTGAAGTTGAGAAGAAGTGGTATGATTACTGGCTTGAGAAGGGCTACTTTAAGGCCGGATCAGGGAGTGAAAAGCCGGCTTACTGTATTGTAATTCCTCCTCCTAATGTTACGGGCTCTCTGCATATCGGTCATGCGCTGGATATAACACTTCAGGATATTATGATCAGGTGGAAGAGGATGTCAGGCTTTGATACGCTCTGGCTTCCGGGTACTGACCATGCCGGTATAGCCACTCAGAATGTTGTTGAAAAGGCCCTCCTGAAGGATGGGGTGGACAGACATGCTCTCGGCAGAGAGAAGTTTATTGAGAAAGTCTGGGAGTGGAAGGCGCAATATGGCGGCACCATAATAAACCAGCTTAAGGTGATGGGAGCGTCCTGCGACTGGAGCAGGGAGAGGTTCACCCTTGATGAAGGCCTCTCAAGGGCAGTCAGGGAGGTCTTTGTAAGGCTTTACGGGGAAGGTCTCATATACAGGGGCGACTATATTATAAACTGGTGTCCGAGGTGCCATACCGCGCTCTCAGATCTGGAAGTAGAGCATGAAGATACAAAGGGAAAGCTGTATTACATTAAATATGAATTTGCTCATGAGGAGGGGTTTGTAGTTGTTGCGACCACAAGGCCCGAAACTTATTTCGGCGACACCGCCGTTGCAGTTAATCCCGAAGACGAGAGGTACAGGGATATTATCGGGAAGACCGTTAAACTGCCGGTCCTGGGTCGTGAAATCCCGATAATCGCGGACGAGTTTGTTGACGCAACATTCGGTACTGGTGCTGTAAAGGTTACCCCCGCGCATGATCCTAATGATTTTGAAATAGCAAAGAGACACAACCTGCCGTTTATAAAAATTATGACCGGAGACGGGAGGATGACGGGGGAGACAGGACCATACGAGGGACAGGACAGGTTTGAGTGCAGAAAGAATGTTATAAGGGACCTCGAGGAGACGGGCCGGCTTGAACGCGTAAAGGACCATGATCTCGCCATAGGTCACTGCTACAGGTGCAGGACGGTTGTTGAGCCTTTCCTCTCTAAACAGTGGTTTGTCAGGATAAAGCCCCTGTCGGAAGAGGCCGTCAGCGCTGTGAAGGACGGCAGGGTAAAGATAATACCATCCGGATGGGAAAACAGTTACTTTAACTGGATGGAGAATATAAAGGACTGGTGTATATCAAGACAGATATGGTGGGGGCACAGGATCCCTGTCTGGTACTGTGATGACTGCAATGAGGTTATTGTATCCATTGAGGATCCAACTGTGTGCGTGTGCGGCGGAGTGTTAAGGCAGGATGAAGATGTCCTCGATACATGGTTCTCTTCGGCTTTATGGCCTTTCTCCACTCTTGGCTGGCCTGATGATACTGACGACCTTAAAAAATTTTATCCAACAGACGTTCTCATAACAGGCTTTGATATCCTCTTTTTCTGGGTTGCAAGGATGGTCATGATGGGATTGAAGTTTATGGGCAGGGAACCTTTCAGGCATACATATATTCATGCCCTGATAAGGGATGAGGAAGGCCATAAAATGAGTAAATCAAGGGGCAATGTAGTTGATCCTCTAAGTATGACGGAGACCTATGGTACGGATGCCGTCAGGTTTACCCTCGCCGCGTACGCGGCACAGGGGAGGGATATAAAGTTTTCCGGTAAGAGGGTTGAGGGGTACAGACATTTTATTAACAAGATATGGAACGCATCAAGGTTTATTTTTATGAATATAAGGGAAGGGGAGAAGATTGTTCCTTTGATGGAAACTAAAACCTTAAGTCTTGCTGACAGGTGGATACTTAGCCGGCTTTCATCTGTTGCCGCGGAAGTAAACGCGTTGCTTGAGGAATACAGATTTAATGACGCCGCTGGTGTTCTGTACCAGTTTGTCTGGCATGAGTTTTGTGACTGGTATCTTGAGATGGTTAAGCCCGTGCTTTATGGTGATGATGAGGGGACAAGAATATCTGCAATCAGCACCCTTGTTCATGTGCTTGAGACCGCGCTTAGCCTTTTACATCCCTTTATGCCCTTTATCTCGGAGGAGATATGGCAGCAGATACCGGTTAAAAAAGAGGTCGACAGCATCTGTATACGCAGATATCCTGTTGCCGGTGACGGAATAGAGGATGAGGAGTCAGAGATGAATATGGGGGTTGTTATGGATGCAGTCCTCGGGATAAGAACCATTAGAGGTGAACTGAACATTTCTCCTTCTATTGAGATAAAGGTTCTGATAAAGACACAGAACGGCACTGAGGATATCCTGAAGAGGAACCTTGTTTATATAAATAAATTCGCCAGGGCAGGTGAGATTGAGATCGGTAATAATATTGAGTTACCAAAGAATTCAGCGACGTCAATCAAACCTTTAATGGAGATATGCGTTCCTTTAAAGGGCCTGATTAATGTTGACTTGGAGATTGACAGGTTAAACCGGGAGATAAAGAAGCATAAAGAGGAACTTTCTTTTATCAGTAATAAGCTATCAAATAATGGTTTTATAAGCAAAGCTCCTAAAGCTGTAGTTGAGGAAAATAAATTCAAGTACAATGAAATAAAAGATAAAGTAGATACGATTACAGCCAATATCGAGAAGCTTTTAACAATAAATGAAGAGGATGCTTAAGGGCTTAGCGCATAGGGCATAGGGCAAAGGGACAAAGAAGCATAGTGCAATGACCAATAACCAATGACCAATAACTAATTATGACAGGTTTTAAAACTTCATCCGAAGATATCAGGATAGACTCTGTAATAAAAAACGCTCTGTCAGAGGATATCGGGAATGGTGATATAACAACTTTAGCCATCATTCCTGAGGGTCACTCTTCAAAGGCTGTTCTTGTCGCAAAAGAGGACTTTATTCTTGCCGGTATTCCCTACGCTGAGAGGACCTTTAAACTTATCGACAGCAGTCTGAATTTCAGGACAAAGAAGAGAGACGGCAGTAAGGTCATGAGCGGTACATCTCTTGCAGAGATAAGTGGAGATACGGCAAGTCTGTTGAAGGCTGAAAGGGTAGCGCTGAATCTTCTTCAGAGACTTTCAGGTATCGCTACCGTTACCCGTAGTTTTGTGGAGCGCGTAAAGGGTCTTTCTGTAAAGATCGTAGATACCAGAAAGACCACTCCGGGCCTGAGAATATTCGAGAAATACGCTGTCAGGGTTGGAGGTGGTTACAATCACCGCTTTGGGCTTTTTGACGGTCTGCTTATAAAAGACAATCATATCGCCGCCTCCGGCGGGTTGAAGAAGGCTGTTAATCTTGCCAGGTTGAATACCCATCACCTAATGAAGATCGAGGCAGAAGTTAAGAGCATAAAGGAGGTTAAGGAAGCTTTATCAGCAGGGGTCGATATTCTCATGCTTGACAATATGTCTATAGAGAAGATGAAGAGGGCTGTGGAGATAATTCGCTCAACCAGACCTGATAAGCTGATAGAGGCATCAGGCAATATCGGCATAGAGGATGTACGCGCTGTAGCGTTTACCGGGGTAGACCTTATCTCTATCGGTGCAATCACCCATTCTGCCGGTTCTGCTGACATCAGCATGAGGATTAAATCCATTCATGCTATTTAACCCCCATATTGCCTGATCGCTTAATTGACAATTTGCAGGGGCACTACTTATAATTGTTAATCTTTTTTATTGTAGAAGGTTATAGTTATGCGGTTTATTGTTTCCGATATCCCCGAGGAAGGACTATCCCATGATTTTGACCTTCCGGTAGATCTTAAGGGCGATGAGCATCAAGAGATTGCTCACGCGGAAATAAAAGTACGCAGGTCCGGTGACAGGATATTTTGTGACGGAAGAGCAAGGATGTCTACGCTGCTTGAATGCAGCCGTTGTTTGATAGAGTATACATCTGATCTGAATGTCGTATTTAACGAAGTATACCTGCCGGCTCCTGAGACTTTTGAGGAAGATGAATACGAATTAACCTTAAAGGCGTCTGGTTCTGCTTATTACAGTAATGATGAGATTGATTTTGACGGTCTTATCACGGAGCTGTTACTGTTAGCTCTGCCCATGAAGCCGTTATGTAAAGAGGACTGCCGTGGCATATGTTCCAAATGCGGCGAAGATCTGAATAATAATTTGTGCGGCTGTAAGAACGACGGGATAGACCCCAGGTGGCTCCCGCTTAAAAAACTGAAGAAAAAATTGAAATAGAGAAAGGAGTAACAATGGCAAATCCAACTCACAGACATACAAGGTCAAGAAGAGATAAGAGGCGCGCCAGCTGGAAACTGAGTCTTCCAAGTACAATGCTCTGCCCTGAATGTCAGGAACCCAAACTTCCCCACAGAGTGTGTATGAGCTGCGGCACTTACAATGGGAAAAAGATCATTGAGGTTATAGAAAAAGAAGCTACATGATAATTGCTCTGGATGCAATGGGGGGAGACCATGCCCCATCCATAACCGTTGAGGGAGCTGTTAAGGCCGTAAACAGGTCAGAAGCCCTTTCCGTTATCCTTGTAGGCCACAAAAAAGAGATCAAAAACGAGCTTGCCAGGAGAAAATACCCTCATTCCCAAATAAGTATTAAAGAGGCCTCAGAGGTGGTTGAAATGGACGAGTCGCCTATCACTGCGCTGAGGCGTAAGAAGGATTCTTCCATAAGGGTTGCGCTGGACCTTGTTAAAGAAGGCAGGGCTGATGCTGCTGTCAGTGCGGGCAATTCAGGTGTTGTTTTTGCTACAGCCCTTTATGTCCTGGGTAAGTTGAAGGGCGTTGAGAGGCCGGCAATCGCTACTGTCATGCCGACAACGAGTGGACGTTTTGTACTTATTGACGTGGGCGCAAACGTTGATTGCAGACCGGCCCATCTGCTTCAGTTCGCGATCATGGGAGAGGCTTATGCCAGGTATATACTTAATATTAAGGAACCAAGGCTCGCACTTCTCAGCATTGGTGAGGAGGATGCCAAAGGCAATGAACTTACAAAAGAGACATTCGGACTTCTTAAAGGGCTGCATAAGAATTTCATAGGAAACATTGAAGGCAAAGATATTTTTCATGGAAAGGCTGATGTAGTTGTATGTGATGGTTTTGTCGGTAATATAACCCTTAAGGTAAGCGAGGGCCTTGCCGAGGCAACGACAATGATGTTAAAGGAAGAGATTGCCCGCAGGGCATCCGGTAAAATAGGCTACCTTCTTCTCAAGAACGCGTTCAAAAGCTTCAGGAAGAAGGTCGATTACTCTGAATATGGAGGGGCGCCGCTGCTTGGTATAAACAAGCCGTGCTTTATAAGTCACGGACGTTCTACATCAAGGGCTATCAAGAACGCTATTGAACTTGCCGGAGAGTTTCATGAAAAGAGAGTCCTTGATCATCTGGCAGAGGAACTTAACGTGAAGATATTACGGAGGGGATAGGTTGCAGATAAGGAGCAGGATAGTGGGGACAGGGTCATATGTTCCAGGAAAGATACTTAAAAATTCTGATCTGAAGAAGCTGGTGGATACCTCTGATGATTGGATTATCGATAGGACAGGCATAAAAGAACGGAGAATCGTAGAGTCGGCGGAAGCTGCATCGGACCTTGGGCTTGAG